>CAUTNH010000007.1:0-31147 GCA_963540225.1 uncultured Acholeplasmataceae bacterium
TTATGTTATATAAACCTTGCTTTTACATAGTAAAAGCCAAAGACCATAAGGAGGTGCATTTATAATGCGTAGATACGAAGTTATGTTTATTCTAAAACCAAATTTAGAGGATGCTAAGATTAAAACACAAATTGAAAATCTTAACAAAACTTTAAAAGAAACAACATCAAAAGTTGAAGAAAAGAAAGAAATTGGTTTAAAAGATTTAGCATATCCAATTCAAAAATTCACAAAGGGATACTATTATTGGATGCTTGTTTCAGCATCACAAGAAGGTATTAGTGAAGTAAAAAGAGTAATTGGAATTAATGAAAATATCATTCGTTCGATAATTGTAAGGGAGGATAACTAATGTATAATAAAGTTATACTAATTGGAAGACTTACAAAAGATCCTGAAATGACATTGTCACAGCAACAAGTTGCTGTTGTAAGATTTTCACTTGCTGTAAATCGTAGATTTCAATCAAAAGATGGCGTTGAAGATGTCGATTTTATAAATTGTGTTGCATTTAGGACAACTGCTGAAATGCTTTCTAAATATATGAAAAAAGGATCCCTTATTCAAGTTGAAGGTAGATTACAGCAAAGAAAATATACAACTGAATCAGGAGAAAATAGAATTTCTTACGATGTTATATGTGATAATGTATTATTTTTAGAAAGTAAAAAAATGCAACAAGATTTAAATACGCAAAACAGTTCAAACCAAGATGGAGATTATCAAGGAAGTAATAATTTTACAGATGATGATCTTCCATTTTAAAAAGGAGAAAAATAATGGAAAATAATAAACAAGGTAAGCCACGTATTTTTAGAAAAAAGAAAGTGTGCTATTTCACAGAAAATAAAATTAATAAGATTGATTTTAAAGATGTGGATTTATTAAGAAGATTTATTTCTGATAGAGGTAAAATATTGCCAAGACGTGTTACAGGCACATGTGCTAAAATGCAAAGAAGATTAGCAGTTGCTATTAAAAGAGCTCGTCATATGGCTTTGCTACCATTCGTTAAAGAATAAAATAAAATAGCACGGGCAAAAAGGCTCGGGCTATTTTTTTAAAAAAGGGTGATTAGTATGAAAAAAAGAAAATGGTTAAGATGGACATTATTTGGTATTGTTCTATCATTTTTTGTTGCATCTTTTATTTTTGTAGTATTAACATATAAAATGATTGATAAAAAAACACCCAATCATGCATATATAAAAAACATTTTAGGTCTATCTTTTTTTAGTATTTCAACTGCCCTTTTATTAAGTTCTGTTTTTTATATCGTAGTTAAAAGTGTTAATGAAAAAAATATTTCACTTAAAAAAAGACTTGATACATGGAGTGAGGTGTCATTTAATGTATCTCAACTTGGCAGTGAGATATCTGATGAGATTCCTATTGGGATAATCGTTACAAGCACAGACGGCACTTGCGAATGGGTTAATAAAAATATTGTTGATGTTTTTGGCGATGATGTAAAGGGTAAAAATATAAACCAATTAGATCAAAGCCTTGAAGGTATAACAGATTCCAAAAAAGATACATTCATAATTTCTTACAAAGAAAAAAAATATGAAATTAAGAAAAAAATTCAAACTAATTCATATTATTTTTATGATGTTTCAGAAAGAGAAAAAACAAAAGAAAGATATCAAAATAAAATTGCAACAGTTGCAATGATATCACTTGATAATTTTGAACAATCAATTCAAACACTTGATGTTGCAGTCCAATCAACTGTTAGGGGAAGTTTTTTTGCAACAATTTCAGACTGGGCTACAAGATATCACTGTTTTTTAAAAACTTTTGGTAATGAAAAAATGATTCTAATTTTTTATAAAGAAGAGCTAAATAAAATGATAAAAGATAATTTTGATATATTAGAGCAAATAAGAAATATCTCTTTTAAAAATAATATTTTAGTAACTCTTTCAATGGGTATTGCATCATGGGATTTAAACTTTGATGAGGTTTCATTATATGCTCAAAATGCCATAGAACTTGCTGAAAAGCGTGGTGGAGATCAGGTTGTTGTTAATATTCAAAATGAAAAAATTCAATATTTCGGTGCTAAGATAGTTCAAGAAAATATAGATTCAAAAGTTAAAGCAAGAGTAAAAGCAGAAAATTTAAGAAAATTAGTAAACCAATCTAGCACGGTTTTTGTAATGGGACATTATAATTCCGATACTGATTCATATGCTGCAATGCTTAGTGTTTATTCAATGATAAAAGCAGATGGTAAAGATAATGTTTATATGATTGTTGAAAAAGAAAAACTTGATCAAACGGTTTATAAAATTTCAAGAATTGTTGAAAACGAATTTCCTAGTATTTTAAATGATCAACTAATAACATCTCAGGCTCTTGAAATAATTGATCAAAATTCGCTTTTAATTGTTGTAGATACGCAAAATAAAAATTTAGTATCGTCTCCTGAAGTATTTAACGCTTGTATAAATAAAGCAGTAATAGACCATCACAGAGCAACAGATGAATCTTTTTCAGGTATATTTGAATATTTAGAAACTACATCATCATCAACATCAGAACTTCTTGTAGAGCTTCAAGAATTTTATACAAGTAAAAAGGCAAAGATGAATCCGCTTTTAGCAAGTGTTTTATATTCTGGAATATTAGTCGATACTAATAATTTCGCATATAGAACAGGTTCTAGAACATTTGAGGCTGCGGCTAAATTAAGAGAATATGGTGCCGATATAAATATGGTTAGAAAATGGATTAGAAAAGATATGGATAGATTATTTAAAATAAATGATTTAATATCCAAGGCAGAAATTTTATTTGATGGTAAGATTGCTATTACAAAATCAGAAGAAGTTGTTCCAGATAATGTATTAGCGGCACAAGTCGCTGATGAGCTTTTACAAATTGATAAAGTTGAAGCAACATTTGCTGTTGTTAATATTGGTGATGATAATGTTGCGATATCTGCACGATCACTTGGTCAGATAAATGTTCAAATTATAATGGAACAATTAGGTGGTGGTGGACATTTTAGTGCTGCTGCTGCAAAATTTACTAACAAAAATATAAATGATATAATATATGAATTAAAAAAATGTCTTGAAAATGAATTTGAAAATGAGGGTGTTATTATGAAAATAATATTACTTGAAGAAGTTAAAAATAAAGGTAAAAAAGATGATGTTGTAGAAGTTCCAATGGGATATGCTACATATTTAATTAAAAATAATTTAGCAATTGAGGCAACTCCTGAGGCGCTTTTAAAACTTGAAAATGATCAAAAAGCAAAAAAAGAAGCCGAAGAAAAAAAAGTTGAAATGATTAAAAAATTGCAAAGCGAGATAGAAAGTAAATCAGTTGTAGTTAAAGTTCAAATAGGAAATGATGGGAGAATGTTCGGAAGCGTGACAGTTAAAGAAATTGTTGAAGAGTTTCAAAAACAAAATAAAATAATTTTGGATAAAAGAAAAATTAGACTACAATCTGACATAACCGGTGTTGGAATATATGTTGCCTTAGTTGATTTATATCCCGGAATACAGGCAAAGTTTAATGTAAATGTTATGGAAATATAATTATGAAAAAACTAAGTTCATATGATAGTATGCCATTTAATATGGTAGCAGAACAAAAAATACTTGCTGCAATTATTCAAAATCCTACTTTTTTTACTAAGATAAATGATGAAATAATTCCTGATGATTTTTTTGATATTTCTAATAAAGAAATTTATAAAACAATAATCGATATGGATAATCATAATATTAAAATTGATTCACTTAGTCTACATGATAGAATAAAGCAATTAAATAAAGAAGCTATTACAAAAGGCTATGATTATATTGATGATTTATCAAATGAGTTAATTAGTGAATCACAAATAGATGGTTTTATTGCTTTAATTAAAGAAGCATCTCTAAAAAGAGCAATGATTTTACTTAATCAAGAATTAAGTAAAAAAAGTATGATAGGAAGCGAGACAGCATCTGAGTTAATTGATTATGCTGAAACAGAAATATATCGTCTATCAAAGAAAAAATCTACAAATGATTTTATTAGATTAAAAGATGTATTAGAAAAATTCAAAAAACAAACCGAAGAAATTAAAACCAGAGGAACTCCTATAACAGGGCTTGATGTTGGATATAAAAAACTTAACAAATATACAGCAGGATTTCAACCAGAAGAATTAATAATTTTAGCAGCAAGACCTGGTGTTGGTAAAAGTGCATTTGCTCTAAACCTTGCTTATAGAATTGCTAAACAAGTTTCAATTCCTAAAAAAAATATTGCGTTTTTTAGCCTTGAAATGTCAAATGAACAACTTGTCCAAAGACTTGTTGCACTAGCATCTTCAATAGATGCATCAAAATTAAAAACAGCACAACTTTCAAAAGATGATTGGGCTAATTTTAATCTTACAGTTGCAGAGTCAAAAGATTTAAATATTTTCTTTGATGATTCTGGTTCTACAACTATATCAGATGTAAGAGCAAAATGCAGAAAGTTAAAAGAAAATAGCGGTCTTGATTTTGTTATTGTAGATTATTTACAGCTTTTAAAAGATGAAAATGCAAAAAATAAAACAACTCAGGAAGAAATATCGCAAATCTCCCGTGGACTTAAACAACTTGCAAGAGAATTAAAAATACCTGTTTTAGCACTTTCACAACTATCGCGTGAAGTTGAAAAAACAGATGATAAAAGACCAGTACTTGCAAATTTAAGAGGCTCTGGAAGTATTGAGCAAGATGCTGATATAGTATTATTTTTACACCGTGATGATGCTTTTATAAAAAATAAAAAAGATGAAAACACAATTTCAGAAGCAGAACTTATAATTGCTAAAAACCGTCAAGGTATGACTGGGGTAGTTGAATTTGCTTTTGAAAAAAATATTGGAAGATTTACGATAAGGGAAATGATAGAAAATGAACAATGATAATAATGAAAGTAATTTAGAAAAAACACCTTATGATACATCTAAGGATAAAAAAACTAAATTTGATTATTGGAATAACTACTACTGGGGGCTTTTAGGATTTTTCATTCCAATAATCGGTGCTATCTTGATATATTTTTGGACAGGTAAAAAAGAAAAATCAGTTAAGGGAATTTCAATAGGTTTATTTTTTGCCTTTGCACTATTTTTAGTTTTTGGCATTTTATATATTACAAAAGGCTAGTTATGCAAGATGTAATGTTTACTCGCCTTGATACAATGGAAAAATCATATTTTAATTTACAAGAAAAAATGCAAGATGTAAATATAACAAGTGATGATTTAATAAAACTACAAAAAGAATTTTCTGAACTTTCTGATGTAGTTTTAATGTATCAAGACTATAAAAAAATAAAAGAAGAACTTTTGGAATGTCAAAAACTTATTTCAAGAGAAAAAGATCAAGAACTTATTGAACTTGCAAAAGAAGAAGAAAAAAATTTATTAAGAAAAAAAGAAGAACTAGAAATAAATCTAAGATATGAACTCTTACCAAAAGATCCTAATGATAAGAAAAATATCATTGTTGAAATTAAAGGTGCTGTTGGTGGAGACGAGGCTAATATATTTGCTGGTGATCTTTTTAGAATGTATCAAAAATATTCTGAGAAAAATAACTTTAAAATAGAAATACTAGACCAAAGCCAATCTGCATCTGGTGGATTCAGTAAAATTGAATTTATTATAAAAGGAAAGGGCGCCTACTCTAAATTTAAATATGAATCAGGTGTTCATAGAGTTCAAAGAGTTCCAGAAACAGAATCACAAGGACGTGTTCATACATCAACTGCAACAGTTTATATAATGCCTGAGGCAGAAGATATTGATATAAAAATAGATCCTAGTGATTTAAAAATTGATACATACCACTCATCTGGTGCAGGTGGACAAAGTGTTAATACAACAATGTCGGCTGTAAGAATAACTCATATTCCAACTGGAATCGTTGTAGCATGTCAAAATGAAAGATCCCAAATTCAAAACAAAGAAAAAGCACTAATATCACTACGAGCTAGGCTTTATCAAAAATATGAAGATGAGAATAAAGAAAAGGCAGATTCAAGTAAAAAAAGTGCTGTTGGGCAAGGTATGAGAAGTGAAAAAATAAGAACATATAATTATCCACAAAATAGAGTAAGTGATCATAGATTTAATATAACTGTAAAAAGATTAACTGATATTATTGATGGAAATTTAGATCTTATTTTAATTCCATTAAATGATGCTATCAAAAATGAAGAACTTAAAGGAAAATAATAGTTTAACCGAGCTCATAAATTTAGCAAAATTAAAATTAAAAGAAAAAGACTATGAGGTAGAAATTGCTAAATATATATACTTTGACTTATTTAATAAAAGTGAAGAAGATTTATTAAATTATAAAATTATAAGTAAAAAAAATTATTTAAAGTATATAAAAATATTAAATAAAATAATATATAAGAATATACCTTATCAGTATATATTTAAGAAAGCATACTTTTATAAAAGAGAATATTTGGTTAATAAAAATGTTTTAATTCCTAGATTTGATTCTGAGGTCATGCTTGAGAAAATAATAAGCGATGAAAAAATAAAAAATATTTTAGAAATTGGTACTGGAAGCGGTGCTTTAATAATAACATTAAAAAAGGAATTAAATGATGTATCTTGCACTGCTTGTGATATATCAAAAAAAGCATTAAATATTGCAAAATATAATGCTAATAAACATAATGCGACTATTAAGTTTTTAAAAAGTAATTTATTTAAAAATATAAATTGTAAGTATGATTTAATAATAGCAAATCTACCCTACCTTAAGAAAAGCGAAATAAATTTCAAATTAAGATGTGAACCTAAAATAGCACTTATCTCAGATAATACTGATGGATTAAAACTAATTTATAAATTAGTTGACGATTTAGAAAACTATCTAACAAGTAATGGAATATGCTATATTGAACATAATCCGGGGCAAGATGAAAAACTAAAATTATACATAAATAAAAATAAAATTAAACTTAATATCGAAACATATAAAGATTATAAAAATTTAAATCGTTTTTCCGTTTTAAGGAGGATATAATGAAGAAAGGTTCTATCTTGATTTTTCCAACTGACACTGTTTATGGAATGGGAGCACTACTTAATGATTTTATAGCATATAATAAAATATATGATATAAAAAAACGTGACAAAACAAAACAACTTCCTTTGCTAGTTTCATCAATTAGCGATATAGAAAATATTGCAGTTTATAAAAAAGACGATATTAAAATAATGAATTCTTTCTGGCCTGGACCTTTAACAATAATTTTTAAATCATACAAAGATTTCATTGAAAAAACTGGTTTTGAGACAATTGCTATAAGAATCCCAAATCATATAAAAACATTAAAGATATTAAAAAAATATGGACCTATTTGGACAACATCAGTTAATGATAGCGGAGAAAAAGAAATGAATGATTTTTATAAGATTAAGAAAAAATATAAAAATATTGCATATAAGATATATAAACAAAAATATATAAATAATAATATATTACCCTCAACTGTTATTGATACTACAACTGATGAAATAAAGATTTTGCGCGAGGGTATAATAAAAAAAGAAGACATTATAAATTTATTAAAAGGAGATACAAAATGAAAATAGCAATTGCATCTGATCATGCCGGTTATATTTTAAAAGATGAAATAATAAAATATTTTAAAGAATATGAATTTATAAATTTAGGATGTAATTCGCCTAGTAGTGTTGATTATCCTGATTATGCAAAAAAAGTAGCATTAGAGGTATTGAATAAAAATGTAAATTTTGGTATTTTAATTTGTGGAACCGGTATAGGAGTTAGTATTTCGGCAAATAAAATTAAAGGAATAAGATGCGCACTGGTATATAATTTAAATACAGCAAGACTTGCAAAAGAGCACAATGATGCTAATATAATTGCATTTGGTGCAAGAGAGCTTAGTTTTGATATAGTAGTTGAAATGATAAAAGAATATATAAGGGCAAAATTTGAAATAAGACATCAAAAAAGAATTGATAAAATATATCTTTTAGAAAAGGAGGAAAAATGAATAAAGTATTTATTTGTGATCATCCACTTATTTATGATAAGATGGCAAGAATAAGAGATAAAAATACTGGTACAAAAGAATTTAGAGAAAATGTATCTGAAATTGCAGCCTTAATTACATATGAGGTTACAAGAGATTTAAAAACTAAATTAGTTGATATATTTACTCCGATTACTAAAATGAAAACTAAAATTTTAGATGAACCAATAGTAATTGTTCCAATTTTAAGGGCAGGTCTTGGTATGATAGATGGAATACAAAAAATTATTCCAACTGCTAAAATCGGTCATATTGGTTTATATCGTGATGATAAAACACTAAAGCCTCATAATTATTTTTCAAAATTCCCTAAGGAAATAGTTAAATCTCAGGTTATATTAGTAGACCCTATGCTTGCAACTGGAAACTCAGCAGTTGAGGCTATAAATATATTAAAAAAAAGTAATGTTAAACAAATTAAATATGTAGGTCTTGTAGGATGTCCTGAAGGAATAAAGAACTTGCAAGAAACTCATCCAGATGTTGATATATTCTTGGCCTGCTGTGATGAAAAACTAAATCAAGATGGATATATAATTCCAGGTCTTGGTGATTGCGGTGATAGATTATTTGGAACTAAATAATGAAGAAGTTTGGCAGATATTATTTTATAATTACTCAAACTATCTCACTTATGATTATGCCAGAGTTAATAACTTGGTTTATATGTTATAAGACTAATGCAAATAACATTTTAATGTATTCTTTAATTGCTACTACAACAATTATTGGAGTTATATCAGGGATTTTATTTTCCCTTAAAGCATTTGGAATTATTGGAAAAAGAAAAATAATAAATGAAGATACAAATAAGAATTTAGATAATGAACAAAAAAATGATGGAAAAAATGAAGATAATAAATAATTTAAGGATAATAAAAATCTTTGTTTTGCTTACTATTGTAATTTTTTCATCTTCACTTTTTCTAGATTTTTTTGAGATTTTATATTTTTTAATTGGTTGTTCTTTAATGTTTTTTAATCTTTTAATATCTGATATGTTTTTAGGTAAAAATCTAGAAAACCATAAATTGTTATCACTTTATAGAAACATAAATAATATTATATTTTTTGTATCAATAGCCTTAATAAATTATAAAAGTAGTAAACTTACAATTTATTTAATCTCGGCACTTCTTGGAGTGGTTTTTGTAAGATATTCCTATTTATATGTAAATAAAGCAGGTAGCATTTATGAATAACACATTGGATTTTTTAAATAAATTTAAACAACCACTTCCTGGGTATTTTAAATCATCACTTATAATTATTGGTATTATAATATTATATTGTGTAATAGTATCTTTAATGATGATAAGGGCAAATAAGAAAAAAGATACTAAAAATAAATTTTTGCTCTTAAATATTGTACTCGTTAAAAAGTTTAATAAATTTATAAAAGATAATATTGGAAAACATTGGAAGGTAGTTGCTCCATCAGTTCTAACTATTGGAATATATATAGGACTTGGAAATATTTCAGGATTATTTGGATTAAAACCACCAACATCTTATACATCAATTACAGTATCACTTGCAATATTTGCAATGGCTACTGTTCAAATTACAGGTATTGTAAGTAGAAAGTTTAGACATATCAAAACATTATTTGAACCAATACCTTTTATGTTTCCGATAAACTTTATTGGGGAATTTACACCAATAATTTCAATGTCTCTAAGATTATTTGGAAATATTACAGCAGGTGTAATTATTCTTGGTCTTGTTTATGGATTTTTAGGATGGATGGGACCAATTATAACACCAGCACTACATCTTATATTTGATGTAGCATTTGGGTTTATTCAAATGATGGTATTTACAACATTAACAGTAATATTTGCCTCAAATAAACTAGAAGTGGGAGATGTTGACCCAGAGGAATTAAATGAGCTACTTCTTAAAAAAGAAGAAAAAAGAAAAAAGAAAGAATTAAAAAAACAAAGTAAATTAGAAAAAAGAAAGGGGATAATATAATGGATATATTAAATTTATTTACTGGAGTTTTTTCTGCACTTGCAGAATATAATGATTTTTTTAGAAAGGGTATGGGACTTATTGCAGCTGCTATTGCAATCTTAGGTGGACTTGGAACAGCAGTAGGTCAAGGAATGGCTGCAAAAGGTGCTATGGAGGCAATCGGAAGACAACCTGAAGCAGTTGGAAAAATTAGAACATCTATGATAGTAGGTCAAGTCATGATTGAAACATCTGCTATTTATGCTTTAATTATTTCAATTTTAATTATCGCAAAAATATAAAATGTTTAAAGAATTATCTGATTTAATTGAAAAAAGTGCAAATTCTGCCATTCAAGACTATCCAGTTATTGTATGGCAACTTTTAGCAACAGCAGTACTTCTTGTTGTAGTACTTCTTCTTTTTTGGCGACCAATAACAAAATATATTGAGGCAAAAGAAAAAGAAGAATTAAAAAATATTGAAGATGCAAAAAAGAAAAATAAAGAGGCAACTAAGATAAAAGAAAAAATGGATGTTGAGTATAAAATGCTTCAAGAAGAAATGTCTCAGATAAAAAAGAAGTTATTGCAAGAGGCTGAAAATGAAAAAGAAAGAATTATAAATGATGCAAAATTAGAATCAGAAAGAAAAAAGCAAGAATTAAAAATTGAGCTTGCAAATGAGATAATAAATCAAGAAGAAAAAATAAAAGAAACTATTAAAGAAGTATCAATGCTTGCAGCATCAAAAATGCTTGACAAAAAACTGCAATCGCAAGAAGATGAAAAACTAATTGAAAAAATAATTGATGAAATTGGTGAGATAAAAGATGGCAGCAGTAAATAACTTTGCAAAAGCACTTTTTTCCTTAGCAAGCGAAAAAAAAGAAATCAGCAAGATATTTGATGATTTAGATATCTTTTGTAAAGCATTAGAAAATAATATCACTTGGGCATACTATTCATTAGTTTTAGATGAAAAGAGCATAAATAAAAAAATAGACGAGATTCCATTTAATACCACTACATTTAAAAGTTTTTTAAAGCTTTTAATTAAAGATAGGCAAATATATAAAATAAAAGAAATAAGAAATGCTTATTTTAATCTTGCTGATGAATATTTGAAAAGAGCATATATAAATGTTACTACGGCTATTAGTTTAAATAATGTAAGGAAAAAAGAACTTGAAAGAAATTTAAAAAGTATTTTCCCAAATAAAGAACTAATTATTAATTATTCAATAGATAAGAGTTTAATAAGTGGAATTAAAATAAACCATCTTGGAATACAAATTGATCAAACAATAAATAATAGATTAAAAGAATTATTCTTTAGCATATAGGTGATAATATGGCAGATAAACTTAATATAGATAAACTATCTGAAATAATAAAAAAACAAATAATATCATACAAAGAAGATATAAAACTTGATAATATAGGTCAAGTTATTTCCATTGGTGATGGTATTGCCCTTGCATATGGTCTTGAAAAGGCTATGTTAGGAGAGCTTGTTATATTTAAATCAAAGGCTACAGGTCTTGTAATAGATCTTGATGAAAATATTGTAGGTATTATAATACTAGACGGTATTGATACAATTAAACAAGGAGATAGCGTAAAAGCAACTGGAAATGTTTTTTCAGTTCCTGTTGGTGATGATTTTTTAGGAAGAGTTGTTGATCCATTATTAAAACCAATTGATGGAGGAGCAATTATTAAAACAAGTAAATCATATCCAATTGAAAGAAGAGCATATGGTGTCGTTGAAAGAGGTAAAGTCAATACTCCACTTCAAACAGGCATTATGATGATAGATGCACTTATTCCAATTGGTAAAGGACAAAGAGAGTTAATAATTGGAGATAGAAAAACAGGTAAGACGACTATTGCAATAGATACAATAATAAATCAAAAAGATAAAAATGTAAAATGTATTTATTGTGCTATTGGTCAAAAAGAATCATCTATAGCAACAATTAGAAATCTTTTATTTGAAAAAGGGGCACTTAGTTATACTACCATTATTTCTGCAAGTGCATCTAAGCCAAGTACAATGTTATATCTTGCACCTTATTCAGCAGTTGCCTTGGCTGAGTATTTTATGGAAAAAGGTGAAGATGTCCTAGTTGTATATGATGATTTATCAAAACATGCTAGCGCTTATCGTGAACTTTCACTACTTCTTAAAAGACCTCCTGGGCGTGAGGCTTATCCGGGGGATGTTTTTTATCTTCATTCAAGACTTCTTGAAAGATCTGCTAAATTAAGTAAAGAACTTGGAGGAGGTAGTATTACTGCTCTTCCTATAATTGAAACCCAGGCAGGAGATATCTCTTCTTATATTCCAACAAATGTAATCTCAATAACAGATGGCCAAATATTTTTAGAAAATGAACTATTTTACTCAGGTATAAGACCTGCCATTAATTCTGGTTTAAGTGTTTCAAGAGTAGGTGGATCTGCTCAAATAAAAGCAATTAAAAAAGTGTCAGGAACATTAAGAATAAGTCTTGCAAGCTTTCGTGAGCTTGAATCATTTGCTCAATTTGGAAGTGATCTAGATCAAAAATCTCAAGAAAGGCTAGATCGTGGAAGAAGAACAGTTGAGATATTAAAGCAAGATGTTCACGTTTTAAAAAATGTTGATTATCAGGCAGTAATATTATATGCTTTAAATAAAGGAATACTTGATAAGATAAGTTTATCTAAAATTTTAGATTATGCAAATTTTATTGAAGAAGAATTAAAAATATCAGAAAATGGAATTTTAATAAGCAAGAATATAAAAGAAAAAGGAGAACTACCAAGTGAAGAAATTTTAAATAATTTCTTTTCAGAAATTGATAAGATTTTTATTAAGTAATGGCAAATTTAAAAAAGTTAAAAAATCAAATAAAGGCAGTAGATAAAACAGCGCAAATAACCAAAGCAATGTATTCAATATCTGCTAGCAAAATAAAAAAATCTGAGGATAATTTAGAAACCTTTAAAATATTTAAAGAAGAATTTGAAAAGATTTTTTTAACTATTGGCAAACATATTCATGATTATGATAAAGTTAAAGAAGAAAATAATATTAGTATTTATATTTTAATTTCAAGTGATCGTGGACTTGCAGGAAATTTTCATACTCAACTTTTTAAGTTTTTTGAAAAAAAAATTGAAGATATAAATAATTCATATATTTATGCAATTGGAAGGAAGGCTTTTATTTTTTCAAAAGATAAAGGTTATAATTTATTAAATGATCATATATTATTTAATCACGATGATACCTCAACAATAGATTTTGAAAATTTAGCAATTGTTTTTAAAAGTATATATGAAGAAAAGGAAATAAAAAAAGTTTCTATTATATATCAAAAAGAAGAAAAAGCATTTTCATCTCATCCAGTTGAAGAGGTAATCTTACCATTTGAAATAGATGAGAAAAATAGTATGCATGCAAGTGAGTATATATTTGAAAATAAATATGATGAAATATTTTTTAAACTTATTTATACATATTTAGAAACAAAAATTTATAATGCATTATTAAACAGTAAAAAATGTGAGCATAGTGCAAGACTAATAGCAATGAAAAATGCATCAGATAATGCTTTTAAAGTAATTGAAAAATTATCACTTAAATATAATCATGAAAGACAACAATCAATTACATCTGAGTTAATAGATGTAGTTAATGGCTCAAAGGTGGGTAGTTAAAATGGATGGAATAATTAAACAAATTAAAGGTCCAGTAGTAGATGTTTATTTTGAAAAAGATCTACCAAGTATAAATGAGGCTTTGAAAGTGACTTTTAATAAAAATGAAATAACATTAGAGGTTGCGCTTCATTTAGGGGATAATATAGTAAGGTGTATTGCACTTGAATCAACCGATGGTCTTTCAAGAAATTTAAAAGTAAGAAGAACAAATTCGCCACTTCAAATACCTGTTGGACGTGGTGTTTTAGGTAGGGTATTAAATGTTTTAGGTGAACCAATTGATAATGGAACATCGCTAAAAGGTGCACCACTTCGTCCAATTCATAAACCCGCACCTGATTTTGTTAATTTACAAAGTGAGGTAGAAATACTTGAGACAGGAATAAAAGTAATAGACTTGCTTGCACCATATATTAAAGGTGGTAAAATAGGTCTTTTTGGCGGTGCTGGTGTTGGTAAAACTGTTTTAATCCAAGAGCTAATTAATAATATTGCCAAAAGCCGTGGAGGTATTTCTGTTTTCGCTGGTGTCGGTGAAAGAACAAGAGAAGGATCAGATTTATATAATGAAATGAAGGAATCAGGGGTTTTAAAAAATACATCTCTTGTATTTGGACAAATGAATGAATCTCCTGGTGCAAGAATGAGAGTTGCACTAACAGCACTTACAATATCAGAATATTTTCGTGATGAGCTAAAGCAGGATGCACTTTTATTTATTGATAATATATTTAGATTTGTTCAAGCAGGTTCTGAGGTATCAGCACTTCTTGGTAGAATGCCAAGTGCTGTTGGATATCAACCGACTCTTGCAACCGAAATGGGGAGATTACAAGAAAGAATTGTATCTACAAAATCAGGTTCTATTACATCAATTCAGGCTGTATATGTTCCAGCAGATGATTACACAGATCCCGCTCCTGCAACAGTTTTTTCCCATCTTGATGCGACAACTAATCTAAGCCGTGAACTAACCGAAAATGGAATTTATCCAGCTGTTGATCCGCTTGCATCAACATCTACTGCACTAGATCCTAATATTGTAGGAAAACATCACTATGAGGTCGCAAGAAATGTTCAAAAGATAATTCAAAGATATCACGAGCTACTTGATATAATTGCAATACTAGGCATTGATGAGTTATCTGATGAAGATAAACTTGTAGTTCACAGAGCTAGAAGAGTTCAATTTTTCTTATCACAAAATATGTTTGTAGCCGAACAATTCACAAATCAACCAGGATCATATGTTAAAGTAAAAGATACAATCAAAGGAATGGAAATGATTTTAAAAGGTGAATGCGATATGTGGCCAGAAGAGGCTTTTCATATGGTTGGAACAATTGAAGATGCTAAGAAAAAGGCTATGGAAATTGATGGTAGTATAAAATAATGAAAATAAAAGTTATTTTGCACAATAAAACACTACTTGAAAAAGATTGCGTTTATCTTCTGTTTAAAAACGAAGATGGTGAAGTCGGAATTTTAAAAGATCACGTCCCAATTATTTTGCTTGGTAAAAATGGATTTTTAAAAATAAAATACGAAAGTAAAATTGAAGAATATGTATCATATAAAAATGGTATTTTTAAATTTTATAAAAATGAGGCTATTTTGCTTGCAAGCATTGCTACAAAAGCAAATAGTATAATAAAATCCGATAATCTTCTTAACGAAATGCTACTTGAAAAGAAAAAAAATAATCAAAAAGAACAGATCGATTTTTCGAAACTTGAAAAAGAGCTTTTAGAAAATATAAAAAAAGGTAAAGCTGGATCTGTAAAATAAAGAAGCAGGCTAAAATTAGTTAAACCATAAACTTTGAACTAATCTCAAAAATAAAAACCTACACTTTGTAGGTTTTTATTTTTGAATTATAATTCTATTTTCTAATGCTCTTTTTAATGTTTCATTGCTAATATATTTAAGTTCACTTCCAAAAGGTAGACCATTTGCTAGTTTAGTAATTTTAATATCTTTTCTAAATTCATTAATTCTATTTATCAAATATTTAGATGTAAGTTCACCTTGCAGTGTTGAATTGAGTGCAATTATCACTTCATTTATATTATCAAGTCTTTTAAGAATACTTTCAAAATTAATACTTTCTTCATCATAGCCGTTTGAATAATCTATAAGATTCCCAAGAATATGAAATAAATTTTTAAACTCATTTGTTTTCATTATCTGAAAAGCGTCAATTGAGTTTTCAACAATTATTAAAGTATCGGATACTATATTTTTACAATTACTGCAAATATCATCGCAAGACATAATATTACAAGTCTTACATTTTTTAATATTTTTTAAATTTAAAATAGTATTTGAAAAATCATTTAATTCATTTTCATTAAAATTATTTAAGATATACAATGCAAGTCTTTCAGCAGTTTTTTCACCAATTCCTGGCAACTTTTTTAGATGATTTATTAAATCACTAAAAATTTTAGGATACATTAAAACCCAAAACCACCCATTAAACTAGTATATGGGGCCATAGCTTTTTCAAATTCTTTTTCTATTTTTTTAAGGCATGAATTAAATGCTACTTGTAAAAGCTCCTCTAATATGTCTTTATCTTCTGTAAGTGATTGATTAATAATCTCAACTCTTGTAACCTCACGGGTTCCAAGCATCGAAACCTTTACTCCTTGATATTCTTCAGAAAACTCTGCTTTATTTATGCTTTCTTGAGTCTCCTCCATTTCACGTTGCATTTTTCTAAGTTTATTTATCATTGCTTGATTCATATTTATTTTTTCTCCTTTTTTGATATTTTTGTCTCATCGCCAAATAATCTTTGAGTGGCTTGTAGCAATATATCATTTTTAGTATCAGATTTTGTGTCGGATTTTTTATATAATTTAAAATCGATTTCTGGAAGAGTTGGCTTTTTTATGCCCACTTTATATTGCGCTTGCCATTTATCTTTACAAGTAGACCAATCTTTAGCACTAATTATTATAACACTTGTTATGGTTTTATCAATATAGTTTATAAGTTTTTTTAATTTTTTGTTGTTTTCATTTTCATAAAGTGCTTCTGCTATTTTTAAACTTGAAGAAGATATTAGACAGGAATTTTGAGATATTGCGACAATTTCAGTACTTAATAATAAATTCTTAAATGATTCATCTTTTTCTTTATCAATTAGTTTTTTAAATTCATTTGTAATTTTTATTCTTTTTTCTTTTTCACTGTTGTTTAGGATTTGATTTATCTGGTGAATATCAACTAACTTTTCTTTGCTTTGTTTAACTTGGGTTATAGTTTGTGTAGTTATTGGTTGTATATTTATATTTTTTATTTTTTCATCAGTTTCAATTATTTTTTTATTTGCTTCATCTATTGTATGTTTTAGCTCGTCAATTTTTTCATCATAGTTAGTCTTATTTACTTCTAAATAATCCATCATTTTTAAAATTGCAACTTCTAAATAAGATTTTTTTAAAATTGTCCATTTAATATCATTTTGCAAGGTAATTAAAGTATTTACATAATGGAATAATTTATTTTGAGGTATTTTTACTAATTCATCTAATGTTGGATTTTGTTCTTGCAGGTTTTTAGTAAGCAAAATATCTTTTATAATTAGGATTAAATCATTTATTAGTTTAGATATTTCTTTTCCTTGCTCAAGTAAATTTTCAATAATAGTTAGTGCTTTTGATAATTCTTTTTTATCTATTGCTATAATTAAATTTATTAAATCATTTTTAGAAATTGAACCAGATACATCATAGACATCATTTTTAGTTATTGTTCCTTGAGAATATGAGATTACTTGATCAAGTAAACTAATAGAATCTCTTAATGCCCCAGAGCCAATATCAGCAATTAAATTAATTGCATCTTGATCGGCTTTTATATTTTCACTATCAATAATCTCATTTAGCTTTTTTACAATTTCTTTTTTAGAAATATTTTTAAATTCAAAGCATTGACAACGTGAGATAATAGTTGCTGGAATTTTATGAAGTTCAGTTGTTGCAAGAATAAATACAACATGTTTTGGTGGTTCTTCTAATATTTTTAAAAGAGCATTAAAAGCCGATACTGTAAGCATATGAACCTCATCAATAATATATACCTTATACTTTGCAATACTCGGTGAGTACTGGGCTTTATCTCTTAAATCTCTTATTTCATCGACACCATTATTACTGGCTGCATCAAGTTCAATAATATCAGATATTGTAGGTTCAAGCAAAGCCCTACACGTCTTACAGGTATTACAACAATCACCATTTGTAGAATTTTCACAATTAATAGCTCTTGCAAAAATTTTGGCAACAGATGTCTTACCTGTTCCACGAGGTCCTGAAAAAAGATATGCATGCGCAATGGTTGCTTTTTTCAAAGCATTTTGTAAAGTTGTAACTACAACTTTTTGACCTTCAACTTTTTTAAAGTTGTTAGGTCTATATTTTCTATACATTGCGACATAATTCATACTATTCTCCTATTTCCCTAAACAAAAATTTTTAAATATGTTTTTCTCTAAATCATTATCATATACTTTACCAATTATTTCAAGAAGTACATCATATGATTTTTTAATATCTGATGCAAGTAAAATTAAATCATAATCGTTTTTAATATTTTTAATTGCATCCTTTAAATAAATAATAGCCTTATCTAGTTTATTTACTTGTCTTTTAGAAAATAAATTACTAAAATCAGATTCTGATAATTTATTTAATTTAAATTTTTCTATTATTCTATTTTTTAAAATATCTATACCTCTATTTTTTAAAGCAGATATTTTTACTACTTCATCACTTAAACCAAGACTGTCTAATTGTAGTATTATATTTTTATCAGTTTTATTTAAGCAAATAATTCTTGGTTTATTTTTTGTAAGTTTTAAAAGTTTTAAATTATCCTCTAAATTATTACAACTGGCATCTAAAATTAAAATAATGAGATCAGATTTTTTTATATATGATGTAGATATATCAACACCAATTTTTTCTATTTCATCACTCGTTTTTCTAATTCCTGCTGTATCTATCAAATTTATTTTAAAGCCTGATAGATATATACTTTCTTTAATTATATCTCTAGTAGTTCCTGGAATATTTGAAACGATTGCTCTTTTTTCTTTTAGTAAAGTATTTAAAAGACTAGATTTTCCAACATTAGGTAAACCTATTATTGCAATATTTATTCCATTTGCTATAATAGATGTTTTTTTACTATCATCTTTTAATTTTTCAAGTTTTTCTATTACACTATCTAGAAACTGAATAGATTTTTCCATATTATAATTTTCCTTCTCAAATTCTGGATAATCTATATCAACTTCTATCATAGTTAAAAAATCAAGTATCTCTTTACTAACTAGACTAATTTTATTACTTATTTTTTTATCAAGCCCACATCTTGCAACTTTTAATGAATTATTGCTTTCAGCATTTATTAAAGCCATAATGGATTCGGCTTGGATTATATCTAGCTTATTATTTAAATATGCTCTTTTTGTAAATTCTCCTGGTTCTGCAAGTCTTATATTAGTATTTTTAATTATAGTACTTAAAACATTTTCAGTAATTAAAACTCCCCCATGGGTTGTTATTTCAATTAAATCTTCTCCTGTATATGAGTTGGGGGCTTTATATAAAAGTAGGATAACATCATCAACAATATTATTATTTTCATCAATAATATGACCAAATGTAAATGTGTTTTTAGAAAGAGAATTTAAATTTTTTCCTTTAAATACCTTACTAAATTCAGCGATAATACTATCTCCTGATGCTCTAATAAGTGAAATTGCCCCTGTACCAATTGGTGAGGCAATAGCAATTATATTATCCATTATTCTACATCCTTAATATCCTCATCGTCTGTGGATAAAATATGTTTATTTTCAACTTTTGTAAATGAATATTTTTTAATTTGTTGAATTCTTTCATTAGTTGGTTTAAAAGGATTTACTCCTCTTATTAAATCTCTAAATACCATAAATAATATAATAATAATTCCAATAATTGAGCCAAGTATTAAATATCCAGAGCCAAGTATAATTCCAAGGGCTGCAATTGTCCAAATTGTTGCTGCGGTTGTTATACCTTTAATTGTTCGCTCATTTTTCATAACAACTCCTGCACCAATAAATGATACTCCTGTAACAATTTGAGCAATTACTCTTTGACCACCAGAACCATCAATTCCACCTTTTTTTTGAAGGTATATAAACATAAGCCTTTGCATTATAGCAAGAGCAGTGCTTGCAAGTCCTACTAAAATGTGCGCTGATATTCCGGCTGCTTTTCCAACATTTTGTCTTTCATAACCAACATAAAAGGCAATCGCAAATATAATTGCGATTGGTAAAATTATTGCAAAAATCCAATCTGTGCCTTTTAGTATTTTTAACTCTTCAGTTTTTTCAATAATAGCAGGTATTTTATCTGCTAATACTTTTAATAATTTAAACAAAATATATCACCCTAAAAAGGTTTCCAATCTTCAAGTAATCTTTTAACAGCATATTTTAAATCTCTTATACCACTTTCTAAATTAGGGATAGAAAAGCCTGCTGCATTATCATGCCCACCGCCACCAAACTCTTCTGCTATTTTATGAATTGATGGACCTGTTCCCATTGAACGAAGTCTTACACGATATTCACTTGGATATTCTAAAATTAAAGCCCAAACAGGATATCCTTTAATTCCTGCCATCTCACCAACCATACTTGCAGCAGCCTCATATGACACATTATATGTTTCAAGTATCTCAGATGTAATTACAAAATATAAAAATCCAAAATCACATTTAACCATATTAGATAAAACATATCCTTTTAAATCTACAATATTTTCATCAACAAGTGAAAGTGATTGATTTATAATTTCTACATCAGCACCTTTTGAAAGCATAAGACCAGCGATATTGTGAGTTAAATTATCAACACCACGATATCTAAAACCACCTGTATCTGTTACAATTCCTGTATAAATTGCCTCCGCACCCTTTGGAGAAATTTTAAGTTCATTATCAAACATTTTATAAAAATATCCAATCATTTGTGCAGCACTTGGCCAGTATACCTCAACCCATACAAAATCTCCATAACTTCCTACTGGATGATGATGATCTATTTTTATAAGTTCCCTACAAAGTTTATATCTTGGATCACTTATTCTATCAGGACTACCAGTATCTACAACAATTCCAAGAGCATTTTTATAAACATATTCAGGAACTGATTCAGGTTGTCCTAAAAAGGCAACATAATCACTACTTTGACCTACTACATGAACATGCTTTTTAGGCCAAGTAGTTTTAATAATATCATATAATCCAAATTGTGAGCCTAAGCAATCGCCATCTGGTCTTATATGTCCAAAAATTAAAATATCATCATATTCTTTTATTTTTTCAAGTATTATGTTTAATTCTGCTTTCATACTATTCTCCTTTTTTTAGTAATTCTTTAAAATCTTTAATTATATTTTTGGTAATATCAAAATTATCAACACAGGCACCACAAGCATTATCATGCCCACCGCCACCATATTTTTTAGCAATATCTACAATACTTATATCTCTTGATCTAAACTCACAATCTACTTTATTTTTCTCAGGATTATATGTAAAATTAGCCCATATTTTAATCTCGGAAATTCCAGACATTAAATTAGTCATTCCACGAGAAATCTTAAATATATCTATATTTTCAAGTTTTAAAATGTCTTCTTTACTTGTTTTTATATATGCTATATTTTCATCATATATTATTTTATTTTCAAACTCAAGCTTTAATTTCCTATCTGAGAGACTTTCAACATATAACCAAGAGTAAAGACTCTTACAATCGGCACCTGCTTTTGATAGTATTGATGCAATTTTAAATAACTTTTCAGCATTTTTTATATATTGAAATCTACCACTATCAGTTATTATTCCAAAAAGCATATAATCAGCTGCTTTTTTATTTAGTTTTAATTTTTGACTGATTGCAAAATCTGCAACAATTAGTGCTGCTGCCTCTGCGTTTGTATCAACAATTTTAAGACTTACATTTTCTAAATCACAATCATTTTTATGATGATCAACTACAACTACCTCTTTTGCTAGATTATAATTTAAATCTGCAATCATAGATTTTACTGCAACATCACATACAATTAAAAGGGCGTCTTTATAACAACTAGGATCTACTGTTGTCATTAGATTTTCAAAATCCATTTTATTGCTATCACCTGTATAAATAACTTCTTTATTTTTGAAATTATTCTTAATAAGTTCACCAAGCCCAACTTGTGAACCTATCGCATCCATATCGGGATTTCTATGTCTTGTAATAATTATTTTATTGTATTTTTTTATTTTTTTAAGTAATTCTTTATACATAATTATCCCTCTTTATGATATTATAACATTATACCAAAATATACAAAATTTACAAAATTATTAAATTATTGAAAAATTATTTTTTCGCCTTATTAAACGAATTTATAATCTATATTATGGTATAATAATAAAAAAAGAGTAAAGCGTGATTAAAATAAAAATAGCAATTGAAGTTATTAAAAAATTAAAGGAAAATGGATATGATGCTTATATTGTAGGCGGTGCTGTAAGAGATTATCTTTTAGGCATAAATGCTAATGATATAGATATTACAACAAGCGCAACTCCTGATGAGGTATCTAAAATTTTTAAAACTTATCCTAGTGGATTAAAGTTTGGTTCTGTTACTATAAGTTATAAAAAAAGAAAATATGAAGTAACAACATTTAGAGAAGATTTTGACTATCTTGATTCAAGAAGACCAAGTAAAATAAAGTATGCCAAAACTCCTGAAGAAGATGCCAAAAGAAGAGACTTCACAATAAATGCCTTAATGCTTGATGAAAACTTAAAGGTATATGATTTTGTAGGTGGAATATCCGATTTAAAAAATAAAGTCATTAAAGCAGTAGGTGATCCTAATGTTAGATTTAATGAGGATGCTTTAAGAATTTTTAGAGCATTTTATTTTGTGTCTAAATTAGGCTTTATGATTGAGGATAAAACTTTTTTAGCAATTTGTAATAATTTAGATAAAATAAAAAACATAGCAAGTGAAAGAATCCTACAAGAGCTTAGAAAAATGTCAAAAGGAAAAAATTTAGATATAGCTATCTCTTATATAATAAAATCTAATATTTCTATGCCATCTTTTATAGATTTTTTTAAGTATATGGATAAAAATAAAATATATTTTGAAAGCGATATATTTTTTATTGGGGCATATATTAAAAATAATGATATTGTAAAAGATTATAAATTTTCAAACAGTGAAATTAGAGAATTTAATATTTATAATGATTTAATTAAAAATAAAACTCCTATAAGCTCTTATTTAATATACAAATATGGAATTAATAGAGTTATATTATATAATAGGTTGCTTGATAAATTTAAATACTACGATTTATTTATGCCGATTGATTTATTACATGAACTAGATTATAATCTAGTTGTAAGAAATAGAAAAGATATAAATATTACAAATAATGAAATAATAGATCATTTTAATATTAAAGCGGGTCCTTGGATTAAAAAAATAGAAGAAAAAATAACTAAGGATATTTTATATGGCAGATGTAAAAATACTAAAGAAGATATACTTAGAAATTTAAAAGGTGATAATGATGAAATATAGTAAAAATGATGAATTTAAAATTATTGGAAAAGTTGAGAATATAAACGAAACTGAACATTATAAAAATGTAGATGTTATAGATAAGGATGGTCAAAAGTTTAATATTATAATATCACCTGATACTATAGTTGAAAAATTTAGAGTATATGAGTTTTTAGGGAAAATAGATAAAAAGCCTGAAAAAGATAAATTATATTTTAATGCTAGCGATGTATTAGATATAACATTTTATAAAGATAAAGAACTAATGTATAAGTATTATTCTAATTTTTTTAAAAAGGCTCCAGTTGATTTAAAAAAGTTAAATATAGATATTAAAGATGAAATAAATAAATTTAAAAATAAAGTAATAAAAGATATTGTATTAAAAATATACACAGAATATGAAAATAAATTCATATCTCATCCTGCTGGAACAAAATTTCACCACGCATATATTGGAGGATTGTTATATCATACACATACTATGATGGAAATGGCTAAAAAAATATTAAAAGTATATGATTTTTTAGACAATGATTTATTAGTTGGTGGAGTTATAATTCATGATATTGAAAAGGTTAATGAAATAACAGGCGTTGATGGTGAATATACAACAGAAGGACAACTTATAGGTCATATAAATATGGGAGCTATAAAAATTGATAGTATTGCAAGAGAACTTGGTTATTTAGAAAAAGAAGAGGTAATGTGTTTAAAGCATTTAATTTTATCTCATCACGGAATTCCTAATTATGGATCACCTAAAAAACCACAAATGGCTGAGGCAATGATTTTATGGTATATAGATACAATTGATTCTAAAATTTGTGTAATCGGTGAAGAGCTAGAAATAACAAAACCAGGTGAATTTACAAACCCTGTTTTTGTTGCAGATAAAACTAGAATGTATAAACCTAAATTTAGCAAAAATTAAAGTTCTTATACAAAATTTATAACTTTATATTAACTAATTTAATCACTTTTAAAAAAGACTCCCTTAAAATTTTATTTCGATTATTTTATGTAATCTAAATCTATTTTATAGCCATTTACCACTATGAAGTTAAAAGAGTCAATAAATCTATGAATTTATATTTCTTCACTAAGTCCTCCTTATCAAAAAACACCTTAACTCTTAAATTAAAGATTAAGGTGTTTTTGTGTTTAATAATCACAAGATCCAAATGTTCTTGGAAATGGTATTACATCACGAATATTATCTACTCCTGTTATAAACATAATAAGTCTTTCAAAGCCCATTCCAAAACCACTACTTGTAGTTCCTCCGAATTTTCTTAAATCTAAATACCAAGATATTGTGCCAATATTCATATTAAGTTTTTTCATTTTATCAAGTAAAATATCATATCTTTCTTCTCTTTGTGAACCTCCTAGAAGTTCTCCTGATTTAGATACTAATAAATCCATTGCTGCAACTGTTTTATTATCAGAGTTTAATCTCATATAAAATGCTTTAATATCTTTGGGCCAGTCTATTATAAAAACTGGTGATTTAAAATAAACATCTGTAAGATATTTTTCATGTTCAGTTGCAATATCAAGACCTTGTTTAGGCTCATTTTCAAACTTTTGTTTTGACTTTAATAAGATATCGATTGCCTGCTTATGAGTTATTTTATTAAAAGGTTTTTCTAATACTATTTTTAATCTTTCAATTAATCCTGGTTCAACGAATTTATTAAAAAATTCTATTTCATCAGATAAATTATCAAATGCATATTTAACTAAGTACTTAATTAAATCCTCAGCAATTTTCATGTCATTTTCTAAATCGCAAAATGCCATCTCAGGCTCAATCATCCAAAACTCTGCAGCATGTTTTGGAGTATTAGATTTTTCTGCTCTAAAAGTCGGTCCGAATGTATAAATATTTCTAAATGCTTGTGCATATGCCTCACCATGAAGCTGACCTGTTACTGTAAGGTATGCTTGGCGTTTAAAAAAGTCATTTTTAAAATCATCTTGCTTTTCAATCTTTTTTAAAAATGTTGGGGTAAACATAGAACCTGCTCCCTCGCCATCGTTTGTAGTAATTATTGGCGTATGCACATACACAAAGTTTTTTTCTTGAAAAAACTTATGTATTGCATATGCCATTTTACTTCTTGTTCTAAAGACTGCATTAAATAAATTTGTCCTTGGACGAAGTTCAAGCTTTGTTCTTAAAAACTCTCTTGTATGTCTTTTAGCCTGAATCGGAAAATAACCTGTTGCATCTTTTATTAAAGTAATCTCATGCGCTTTAATCTCATATGCTTGTTCTCTTTCAGGAGTTAGTACAACTTCTCCTTTTACTACAACAGATGATCCTACTGAAATTTTAATGACTTCATCAAAATTTTTAAGTTTATTATCATATACAACCTGCAATGTTTTAAAAGTTGTACCATCATTTAAATGGATAAATCCAAATTCTTTTTGGTCACGGTTATTTTTAACCCATCCTGAAAGTTCAACTTTCTTATCCTTATATAAATTAAGATTATTTTTTAAATCATATAATGTTTCCATTTTATTTAATCTCCTTAATATTTTCTATATCTGAAAAATTCTTAGCAAGTTTTTTTGAAGTTATATTTATCTCATCAAAACTTTCGGATGTGTTTTTAAAATTTTTTTCAAGGTCTTGAAATCTTTTGGTAAATCTTTCAAACTCATCTTTTAGGCTAGATAATTTTTTAGCAATTTCTGTTGCAAATTTACTATGTTCAATATTTTTAATTGCCATATACACATTAGAAATCATAACAGGCAGAGTAGTTGGCGAGGCAATTACTATTTTATTATCCTGTGCATAACAAACCATATCATATAAATTAGATACAATATATGAAAATATTGCCTCTGATGGAATACACATAATTGCAAAATCAGCAGTTTCACCTTTAATGATATATTTATTTTTTATATCGTCAATATGTTTTTTAATATCTTTTTTAAATTCTTTTATTGCTTCTTTAACTTTCTCATCTTCTAAATTATTATCTGTTATTTTTTGATAATTAGTAAGTGGAAATTTAGAATCAATACAAAACAAATTAAGTGGACTTTCTGAAAATATCGCAAGATCTGCAATCGTATTATTTTTTAATTTATACTGAAATTTATAATATTTACTATTTTCACCAAAAATAGATTTTATAATATTTTCTAAAATAAACTCACCAAGATTACCTCTTGCTTTTTTATCTTTAAAAATATCTTGCAACTTAAGTATTTCCTTTTGGCTATTTGAGACTATCTCATATGATTTATCCAAAAGTGCAAGCTTTGTTGATAAATCTTTTAAATTATCATTTGTATATTGATTACTTTTACTAAATTCATTTTGGATTTTTGAATTTATATTATCAATATCTGTTTTAATATCTTTAAAAAAATTATCTTTTATATCTCTTATATTATTAGCTTCTTTATTAAGTTTTTCTTCTAGAATATTTTTAAAATCTTTTGTAATGTTTGATTGAAGTAGCAAAAGATTATTAGGATTTGATAAATCACCCTGTTGGTAGTGATTTTTTTTATGTTCTTTATAAACTAAATAGCCAACTATAAATATGATTGAAATAATTACAACAGCTAATAAAATTATAATTATTATATTTGTTGTATTCATTTATTTAGCAATATATTTAATAACTAATGCTCTATCCTTACCAAAGCCTTCTGACTCTGTTTTTATGTTTTTAAAACCCATAAGTTTAGCGTGAATTATTCTTCTTTCAAATGAGTTCATAGGATCAAGTTTGATGTCTGTTTTTGTTCTTACAACCTCTTTGGCTGTTTTTATAGCCATTTTTTCAAGAATATGCGTTTTAGATTCTGTATACCCTGCAACATCAAGTGATATTATTATAGGTTCTTTACAAAATTGTAGTAAGTATAGTCTTAGCATTTGTTGAATGGCATTTAAGTTTTTACCATCTTTTCCTATTATTAAAGCATTTTCATTAGTATCTATATTAAAAATAATATGATCTTCTGAGATATTTCTTATTTCCATTTTTAAATCTAAACCTAAATTTTTAAATATGCTTTCAAGATATCTTTTACCATTGAGATTTAAAGATACATTAACAAATGCTTTAAATTTGTTATCTCCTAGTTCTTCAACTAGAAAATATTCTTCTGACATATCAAGTTTTTTTATTGCTATTTTTGTTGCTTCATCAATATCCTTAGCATCAATTATAACTTCTTTTAATTCCATTTTATTAAACCTCCAAACCAGTTTTTTGGTGTTTTTTAAGATATTTCTTTTTATTTATTGCACCTTGAATAAATGTTTGAGCAAGCGAATATAAGTTTCCACAAATCCAATAAAATGCAATAGCATTATTTTGGAATGAGAATATAACCATCATTATAAGCATTACAAATGAGATAATCTTAGTAGTTCTTTGTTGTTTTTTCATCTGCTCTGTTGGTTGTTCATTATGATTTTTCATGTATTTTGGTTTTCTACCACCAAAAAACTGAAGCAAAAACATCGTAGCACCAACTAATATGGCAAGTATAAAAGTAACATAGTTAAATTTTCCTAAAAACTTTAAACCACCCTGTGTAAAATCAATAAATCCCATTACATTAGTTACTCTTGTAAATTTAGATGCAAACATTCCATCAGGTAAGTATACTCTTTGAACTGCTTGATACATCGCAATAAATATCGGCATTTGTAAAAACATTAAAAGAAATGACGAAAATCCAATTTTGTGTTTTCTATATACCTGCATCATTTCCATTTGCATAGATCTTTGGGCTTGTTTATCCGTTCTACCTTTATATTTATTTTGAATCTTTTTTATATCGGGTTGGGCTTCTTGCATTTTTAAAGACATATTATTTGTTTTAGCATATATTGGCCATGCGATTGTTCTTACTACAATAGTTGTAAAAAATACTGCAAGACCAAGCGAGCCCGCAAATCCAAAAAGCCACATAATAGAAGCAATAGGAATAACTAGAATATAATCAAACCAGTTTGCTGCTTTTTTAGATAATGGTCTTTGTCCTGTTGAAAGAGAATATACAGGATGTGAGAAATTATTTTCAATATTATCTTCAAGATTAACATCTACTAATTTCTTATTCTCATCATATGCTTTAACATTATTTTTAACTGTAAAGGTCATTCTATATTTAGAAAATCCACCTTTTTTAATACCATTTGCTCCATAGTAATTAGGATAAATTGGATTTGCTAGAGTCTTATTTTTTCCATTAGATGATTTAGCCTTTATGATATGTGGATTTACTTTTAACTGATCATCAAGTGATTTTTTATTATTTGAGATATTTTCCTCATCTAATTTTAACTCATATTTTTTGACACTACCTGATGTTTTACCATATATCATATTTACTGTAAATCCTTTTTCATTATATAAATTATTAAAAGAATCTAAATCATATGATTGACCAAAGCCTGTAGAAAATACAAACCTATTAGTATTATTAGGTTTACCTTTTACTCTTGATTTAGCCATTAAAGCATTTACCGGATGATATGTAAAATTAAAAAGTGGTTTTGGAACTATAGCCTCATTTTTATTTTTAACTAAATAGATTGGCTCAGATACAATTTTTTTATCTTTTGAAAAATATTCGGCATAAACTTTTACAACATTTTTATATCCAATCACACCGTTTATTTGTTCAACATCATTAAATACAAGCTTATAATCAATTCCACGACTTAATTTTTTAACTGTGCCATTGCTATAAAGCATATAAGCATTTATTCCGTTTGTATCTAGTCCATTATCATCGTTTACTTGCACGTTAGGTGCCGATAATATTAAATCAACCTCAGTTGCTTTACTACCACAACCTGTCAAAAATAAAATTAAAAATAATCCAAAAACTAAAAGAATTATTTTTAATCCTAATTTCTTCTTATTCATATAATCACTATCCTTTATTTACTAATAATATCTTTGCTTTTTTTAAAAAATATTCTATATCTTGTTTTATCTTTTTAAAATCCAATTTATTAGCGTCTTTTTTTATAACTATCACAAAATCAACTGCTTTAATTAAATCCTTATTTATTTGAATAATTGCTCTTAATCTTCTTTTAATTAAATTTCTTGATACAGCATTTCCGTATTTTCTTCCGATAGATAATGCAAATCTAAAATGCTCTAAATTATTACTAGCATAAAATATACTAAAACAACTATTTCCTACAGAATGCTTTTTTAAAAAAATACTATCTATTTCTATTTTCTTTTTTAATCTATAATCCTTGTTCATAATTTTTATATATAAAAATAAAACTACCAAAATAGTAATCTGGTAGTTCTTTTTATAATTATTTAGAAGATACAGTTAATACTTTTCTTCCCTTTTGACGACGTCTTGCAAGTACTTGTCTTCCTTTTCTTGATTTCATTCTTGCTCTAAAACCGTGGGTGCGAAGCTTCTTGATTTTACTTGGTTGGTAGGTTCTTTTCATGTTTTTACCCCTTTCAATATTTCTTTTTTATAATCCTATAAATTATATCAAAAACCTTTTTTATTTTCAATGATAATATATAAACATTCATTATTGTATGCAAGGCAGATTGATTATTAAACCAAATAAATACTTGCCTACTAGAAAGTTTTTTAGGATAAAAATTATGAATTAAAACTATAATTGACAATTATTAAAAGTATAGACAAAGAAAAATATAGTTATTTTTATTAGTCTCTTTATTTAGTTTTTTTCTAGAGCATATTATCAACTCCTTATTTTTAATATTTTCCTTAGTTTATTTAAAATGTAGACCTTTGTTTCCCAAAAATTGGGAAACAAAAAAGCCCACACTATTAAGTGTGAGCCTAAGGAGGATTTTAGTCTCGAGCAACTACCACCCGATTGAACCCTTATAAAAATCATACTTTTAGTAAGGTGTATCAAAATAATAAAATTGAGTTTCACTGTGATGAGATTCAAATGAAAATTAGTAAAATATCTAAAGATGATTACATCAATGCTAATTTAAAAAATGTATTCTATGATTATAGATTTGATTCTTACTATAAAATTGAGTTAAAAATTAAGGCTAATAATAAAATTTATGTTGCAACTGTATTTAATAATGTTGACGAAAATATTCCACATAGGCAAAGTTATACTTTTGATATTGAAATAGAAAATCAAGTATATCAGAGTTGCTTAATTCTAAGAAATTCTCAATATGGTGAGAGTTGCTGGTTTTATTAAGGTGATTTTTATGAAGAAAATATTATTAATAATCTCATTCTTATCGATAGTTTTTTTATTTTTTAGTTGTCAAAAAGAAGTACAACATAGACCTTTAAAAATTGATGACAGAGAAAAAATAGGTGAAATTTCAGAAAGAACTTTTATAACTAATCAAAAGTTCATATTAAAACATAAAGAGACCTTAACTAATGCTACATTTTTAAAATTCATAATAAAAAAACAAAATAATCCTACTTCTAAAATCCCTATCTATAACTATGATATAAAGATGTTTATTACAACCGATAAAGAATACGAAGCCCCTTTGACCATCAAAAACGATTTTCATCTAGATTCATATTCCATATTCTTTAATTATGACTCACATGTCTACTATTTAAACATAACCTTTAGAAAAAATAAAATCTTTATTCATTCAGGTGATCATACATTAAATAATACCTCTCGTAATGGTATTTATTACAACTATCTATTCTTAGAACTTACAAAAGTTTAACTCAAATA
>CAUTNH010000008.1:0-26887 GCA_963540225.1 uncultured Acholeplasmataceae bacterium
AATCTTTTATCTCCAATTATATTTTTCGCTATTTCAAGCGTGATTTTTTTATCTTTTTTAATATATAATAAGGCTTCCTCTAAATAATTTAATACTACTCTAGCCTCACCGTTTGAATTTAATGTAAGAACTTTTAATGCTTCATCGTCTATTTTAATACCATCATCAATTTTTTTAATCATATTTAAAAGAACATTTTTTAAATCATCATCTGATAATGGGTTAGTTTTTTTAATAAGCATTCTAGATCTTATTGCTTTATTTACTGCCATATAAGGATTTTCTGTAGTAAGTCCAAATAAAATAAGCCTGCCACTATCTAGCATTTCTAATAGCAGATCTTGTCTGTCTTTTGTAAGACGGTGAAATTCATCAATTATTAAATATATATACTTACTATCAGTATTTAATATATCCACAATATCTTTTTTAGATATATTTGTAGCATCTAAAAAATAATATTTCTTTCCTGATTGTTCAAAAAGAGCTTTTACTATACTTGTTTTTCCACTTCCTGGTGGACCATATAAAATAGTTGAGATAAATTTATCACTTTTAAGCATTTTAGAAAATATTCCATCTTTTCCTATTAAATGCTTTTCACCTACAAAATCTTCTAATTTTTTATTTGGATATAAATACCCTAACTTCATACTATAAATATTTTTTTATCTCATCAATAATTGATTTAGGAGTTTTACCGGGCTCAAAACGAGCTTTTATTTTGCCTTTTCTATCAACTAAAAACTTAGTAAAATTCCACTTAATTCTTCCACCACCAAATGTATCTTTTAAATAATTATAAAGTGGATCAGCCTCTTTTCCATTTACTTTAATTTTTGAAAATTGTTTGAATGTAATATTATATTTACTAGTGCAGAAATCATGGATTTTTTTATCATCCCCTGGTGCTTGCATTAAAAACTGATTACATGGAAAATCTAAAATTTCAAATCCTTTTTCTTTAAATAAATTATAAACTTCCTCAAGCTCGCTATATTGTTTTGTAAAACCACATTTTGTGGCAGTATTAACTATTAAAAGAACCTTATCTTTATAATCATTTAAACTAACTTTATTTTTATCCTGATCTAAAACAGTAAAATCATATATATTCATAACTTCCTCCTTAATTAAATAAACTATCTTTGACCACTTTTTTTGCTTTCTATATATTTTTACATTTTTTTACTAACTGATTTTCTAAAATATTTTCTTTTGTTATTTCATTTATTTTTTTTCATCATATTCTCACTACCATTTAAAAGCCTTTTGATATTTGGAATATGCTTTATAAATATCACTAATACAATCAAAAACATTACTACTAAATGATATATATATATATATAAATTTCTTAAAATTTCATTTGTTCCATCTTGAAGATATCCTATATTAAAAAAACCATCATACTTAAAGAAAATAAAAAATATAACACTAAAAATAAAAGCCGATAGCGTTGTAATAAGTGATGATAAAGAAACATATCTAGTAATTAAAAATACAGTTATGAAAATAAATATAGCAATTAAAAAAATAATGGTCGAAATTGAAAGAATAACACCAACAGATGTTGCAATAGCCTTGCCACCACTAAATTTTAAAAAGCAAGAATAACAATGTCCATAAACTGCAAAAAGTCCATAGATTGAATATATTGGAATATTACCACATCCACTAATTTCAATATATGATATATTAAGAAAAAATGGTATTTTAAAATAATCGGCTAAAACTCTTAGACAAACTAGGAAAACTGAACTTTTTAAAATATCTAAAAAAAGCACAACCGCTCCCCATTTTTTTCCAAGCAGTCTTGCTGTATTAGTTGCACCAATTGAACCAGAACCACTTTCTCTAATATCAACTTTTTTAAATATTTTCCCAATTATTAAACCATTAGGAATAGATCCTATTAAATAATTTAAAATTGCGAATAATATTATAATAAAAATATACATATCTATCTAAATTATACCTAGATTATACCAAAATAAATATTTTTTATATAAATAAAACTGCCAAAGCCAAAATCGTGAAAGACTAGTTAGTTCTTGCACGCATATATCAAAAATTTATTAACATATATATGATATTTATTTATAATCTGATAAATTTATGAATAAATTTATAATTTTACTAAATATTTTTTAAGTTTAGATATTTTTTAATACATATAATAATATTTAAATTGTAAATTTACCAAAAAAATAAGTTGACAAAAATAAGGATTTTTGCTAAGATGAATAAGGTGATATTATTCAAGAAAAACGCTATGATGAATCCTCAATTCAAGTATTAGAAGGCCTTGAAGCGGTAAGAAAAAGACCGGGTATGTATATTGGTTCAACCGATCAAAGAGGCTTGCATCACTTAGTTTGGGAAATATTAGATAACTCCATCGACGAGGCATTATCTGGATATGGTAAAACAATAATAATTGAGCTTAAAAATGATAATTCTGTAAAAATTTCAGACGAAGGTAGAGGGATGCCATATAAGATGCATAAAACCGGAAAACCTACAACTGAGATTATTTTTACAACCCTTCACGCTGGTGGTAAATTTGGAGATTCAGGCTATTCTGTTTCTGGTGGTCTTCATGGTGTTGGTAGCTCTGTTGTTAATGCTTTATCAAGTTTTCTTGAAGTTACAGTATACCGTGATAACGGAATATTTAAACAACGCTTTGAAAAAGGCGGAAGCATTATTTTAAAACAAGAATATCTTGGTCAAACTAGAAAAACCGGTACTACCGTTTGGTTTAAGCCAGATCCAAAGATATTTTCATCTACCATTTTTAATCCATCCCAAATTAAAGAAAGAATTAGAGAAAGTGCTTTTTTAATTAAGGGGTTAAGAATAATTTTTAAAGATGATAAAAATAAAGAAACTACCGAGTATTGCTATGAAAATGGAATTAAAGAATATATAGAATATCTAAACATTGGTAAAACTAGTGTTTCTGGTATTTCTCTTTTGGCAGGAGATTATAAAATAGACCATCTTACAAAACTGCCAATTCATGTTGATTGCGCTTTTCAGTTTGTTGAATCATATTCTGAAAATATTTACTCATACGTAAATAATGTAAGAACAAAAGATGGTGGAACTCATGAAATGGGTTTTAAATCTGCTCTTACAAAAGCAGTTAATGAATATGCTAAAAAATATAATCTTTTAAAATCTAAAGACTCTAATATTGATGGAATTGATATAAGAGAAGGTCTTACTGCTGTATTAAGCCTAAGAATACCAGAAGAAGCTCTTGAGTTTGAAGGACAAACTAAAAATAAACTTGGCTCGATAGAGGCTAAAAACGCAACGGAGCAAATAATTTTTGAAAAATTTACAATCTATCTAGAGGAAAACCTAGATGTTGCCCAAACAATTATTCAAAGAGCATTAAACGCTCAAAGAGCAAGAGAGGCTGCAAGAAAAGCAAGAGAAAAAGCAAGAGCAGGGAAAATTTCAAATAAAAAAGAAACAATGCTTGCAGGTAAGCTTACACCTGCTCAATCTAAGGAATACTTACTTAATGAGCTTTTTTTAGTTGAAGGAGATTCAGCCGGTGGTTCTGCAAAACAAGCAAGAGATAGATTGCATCAAGCAATACTACCATTAAGAGGTAAAGTTATAAATGCTGAGAAAGCAACAAATGATCAAATTTTAAAAAATGAAGAAATAAATAATATTATCTATTCTATTGGTGCTGACTTTGGTGAGAACTTTAATATTAAAAAAATTCGTTATGGTAAGGTAATAATTATGACCGATGCCGATACAGATGGCGCTCATATACAAATACTTTTACTTACTTTCTTTTTTAGATTTATGCCAGATTTAATTAAAAATGGTAATTTATATATTGCACAACCGCCACTTTATAAACTTACAAACAAACGTGGAAAAAAAGACTCCATTTATATTTGGCATGAAGAAGATCTTAAAAAAACTGATAACTTAGAAAATTATACAATTCAACGTTTCAAAGGTCTTGGCGAGATGAACTCAGATCAATTATGGGAGACAACTATGGACCCTAAAAGAAGATTCTTACTTAAAGTATCACTTGATGATATGATTGAAGCAGACAATAAAATTTCAATTTTAATGGGTGATGATGTTGCACCTAGAAGAGATTGGATAGAAAATAATATCGATTTTGAAACAATCGATGATTTTGATTTAGTAAAAGAAGGATATTAGTATGTCATATAAAGATGATATAAATTTATTTATAGACACTAAAATTACAGATACAACAATAGAGCAAGTTTTATCCGATGGATTTGGGAGATATTCTAAATATATTATTCAAGAAAGAGCACTTCCAGATGTAAGAGATGGTCTAAAACCTGTTCAAAGAAGAATACTTTACGGAATGAATCAAATGGGAGTATTTTCTAATAAACCATACAAAAAATCTGCAAGAATTGTCGGAGAGGTTATGGGTAAATATCATCCACATGGTGATTCATCTATATATGAGGCAATGGTAAGATTAGCCCAAGATTTTAAAATGCTTGTGCCACTTTGTGATATGCATGGTAATTATGGCTCTATCGATGGTGATTCACCTGCTGCTATGCGTTATACTGAAACAAGGCTATCAAAGGCCGCTGAGGTAATGCTTAATGATCTTGATAAAAGAACAGTTTCATTTGTTCCTAATTTTGATGACCAAGAACTTGAACCAACTGTCTTACCTGCTAAATTTCCAAACCTACTTGTAAATGGTTCATATGGTATTGCTGCAGGTTATGCTACAAAAATACCACCGCATAACTTATCTGAGGTTATAAATGCTACTATTTATCTTTTAAAAAATCCTACCGCAACTTTAAGTAAAATTATGCAGTATCTAAAAGGCCCTGATTTTCCAACTGGTGGAATTGTTCAAGGTCGTGATGAAATAATTAATGCCTTCCAAACAGGCATTGGCAAGGTCGTTCTTAGATCAAAAGTAATATTTAAAGAAATAGAAACAGGTCCACAAATTATTATTACAGAAATTCCTTACGAGGTTAATAAGGCCCTTCTTGTAAGAAGTATTGACCAGTTTAGAGTAGATGGCATTTTAGAAGATATTTTAGAAGTGAGAGATGAAACCGACCAAAACGGAATGCAAATTGCAATTGATCTTAAAAAAGGTGCTGACCAAAATGTAATTTTAAACTATCTTTATAAAAATACCGAACTGCAAGTCTACTACAACTATAATATGGTCTGTATTATAGATAACAAACCTAAACAAGTTGGAGTAATTCCTATTTTAAAGGCATACATTAGCCATCAAAAAGATGTTATAACAAATAGAACAAACTATCTACTTGAAAAAGCAGAAAAAAGAAAACATATTGTAGAAGGTCTTGTTAAAATGGTCTCGGTTTTAGATGAGGTAATTAAGCTAATAAGACAGTCTGTTAATAAAACAAATGCAAAAGAACTTTTAATGCAAACATTTGATTTTTCAGAACTTCAAGCAGAAGCAATTGTAATGCTTCAACTTTATAGACTTTCTACAACTGATATCGAAGAGTTAAAAGCAGAACTTATTCAACTTGAAAAAGAAATAAGAGAATACAATTTAATTCTTCATGATGAAAATGAGCTAATTACAGTTATTGAATCTGAGCTTAGAGATGTCCAAGGACTACTGGGTAAAAAAAGAAAAACTATCTTAGAAGATAAGGTTGAACAAATTAAAATAGATGAAAAAGAACTTATCTCAAATGAGCAAGTTATGGTTGCTGTATCAAAAGAAGGTTACATAACAAGGTCGACTATTAGAAGTTTTATGTCTACTAAAATACCAGGTTTAAAACAAAATGACTCGTTTATGTTTAAAAAAGAATGTAGCACTCTTGATATATTAGTTGCTTTTACATCTTATGGAAATTATTTATATATTCCTGTATATAAACTAGATGATCAAAAATTTGGAGATCTTGGAACATTTATTGGAAATATTGTAGCAATTAAACCAAATGAGAAAATAATTAAAGTTTTAACATTTAATGATTTCAATACAAAACAAGTTCTTCTGCTTTCAACTAAAAAAGCAATGATGAAGCAAATAAACTTATTGGATTTATCGGCTGTAAGATTTTCAAAACCGATAAAGGCAATCTCTCTTTTGCGTGGTGATGAGCTTATTTCGGTTGATATAAATGCTAAGCCAAATATTCTTGCAATAAGCCAAAAGGGCTATATTTTAAGATTTAAAACAGCAGAACTTCCAATATATGGTCTTCAAGCAAGTGGGGTAAAATCTATGCTTTTACAAAACGATGATACCCTTGCTGGTGCTATTTATTCATCTGAAGAAGATGATTTTATGCTTTTAACAAACCGAGGACATATTATAAGAGAAAAATCTATTGAAATACCAATTTATAACAGATACAGAAAAGGTTCAATGTTCGTTGAACCACTAAAACAATCCCCTCATATTTTTATCTCAATAACAAATATTACAAAAGAAATGGAAAAAGCAAACTCTGCGATCTGGCTTGTTACAGATAAAATAACTTATGAAACTTGTATAAAAGATTTAAAATACCAATCAAATAAATATGGTAAAAAAGTTTTAAATGCCGAAGATGGTATGCCACTTTTTATAGTATCTGATAAATCAAAAGATACCAAGGCATATATTATAAAAAGTGAAAAATCAGAAGATATCAAAAAAGAAGAAATAAAAAAACACGAAAGAATTATCAAAAAGCATGAGGAAATATTATTTCAAACAAAATCTTTAACTGATGAAATTATTTCAAAAGATAAAAAAGAAATTAAACTTACCAAGTTCGGACTTTTTGATGATGAAGAGGAGTAAGTATGAAAGTAAAAATATTAAATGATAATAACACATATGATGTTAAAGATGGGACAACTTTACTTGAACTTTGTAAATGTGATAAAAAATATTATGCTGCCAAGGTAAATAAAAGATTCCATGAGCTAAGATATAATCTTGCAAGTGATTGTGAAGTTGAGTTCCTAGATTTAAACGATGCATCAGTTACAAGAATTTATGAGGCAGGAATTAGATTTATTTTTTCAATGGCTTTTTATAATTTATATCCTAATGCTAGTTTAAGTTTTAACTATAATGTTTCAAGATCTATTCTTGGAATATGTAAAGGTCTTGATAAAAAATTTAGTCAAGAAGATCTTGATAAATTAGAAAATGAGGTTAAAAAAATAATTGAAAAAGATTATCCTATTATAAGAAAGTTATTAAATATTGATGAAATTACTAAAATTTATAAAAAGGAAAATCTAAATTCGAAAAATGAACTCCTTAACTACCATAATGAAGAATATATAAATGTATATGAATGTAATGGCTTTTACAATTATATGTATTCTAATATGGTTCCATCAACTGGCTATTTAAAGGAATTTAAAACCTTTTTATATGGTCCTGGATTTATTATCCAATACCCAAGAGCAGAAGCAGGTGGGAAAATACCTGAGTTTAATGATTCAAAGGCTTTTTCAAAAGCCTTAAGAGATGCTGCTGTTTGGAATAAAATTACAAATGCAAATACAATATCTCTTATGAACTCATGCTCAATCGATCAAAGATTAAAAAAAGATTTAATAAATATTTGTGAAGTAAGACATACTAATGATTTATATACACTTTGCAAAAAAATATATGATAAAAAAGATGATATAAAGCTTATTGCAATTGCTGGTCCTTCATCAAGCGGTAAGACTACATTTTCTGAAAGGCTAAAACTTACCCTAAGATCTCTTGGATTAAATCCTATAAGAATTTCTATTGATGATTATTATCTTCCAAAAGATAAAATTCCAACAGAAGAAGATGGTTCAAAGGATTTAGAAAATATAAATGCTCTTGATATTGAAAGATTTAACCGTGATATGAAAGATTTAATTAATGGAAAAAAAGTCACCCTTCCTAAATATAACTTTAAAAAGGCTATTATTGAAGATGGTGAGACAATAAAACTTGAAAAAGGAAGCCAAGTGATTATTGAAGGAATTCATGCCCTTAACGAAATTTTAACAAGTCAGATTGCAAGAAAAAATAAATTTAACATTTATATCTCACCCCAAACCCAACTTCATATAGATGACCAAAATCCAATAAGTATTACCGATTTAAGACTTCTTAGAAGAATTGTAAGAGATGCCAAATATAGAAACTCCAAAGCAGAAGAGACTATTTCAATGTGGCCTAGTGTTAGAAAAGGCGAATTCAAATGGATTTATCCATTTCAAGATTCTGCTGATTTTGTCTTTTCAACAGAACTTGCTTATGAGTTTATGGTGTTAAAAAAGCATGCTCTTCCAAATTTACAAGCAGTCCCAAGAGACAGTGAATTTTTTGCTGTTGCAAATAGATTACTTAAATTTTTAAAATACTTTCTTGAAATTGAAGATTTTCTAGTTCCTTGTAATTCTTTACTTAGAGAATTTATTGGGGGTTCTTGCGTTTGCTAGCAATTGATAATATATCTAATTTAGTTATTTCAAAGGATAAAATAATTGATTTATTAAATATTTACGAGGTTAAAGGAAATCATTTTTACTATGTAAATTTATTTAAAAAAAATGAGAAATCGTTTTATAAAAAAAGAGATTATGAAAATATTTTCTATCTTGCTAAAATTTTAAAAATAGATTTTACACCTAGTAAACTTGACAGATTTTCTAAATCTGATTATTTGGCTAAAAATAATGATGAGATATATTTTTTAAATATTAAAGAAGCCCTAGGAAGGATTTCTAAAAACAAAGATAATTTTGAAATTGTTGCAAATGAACTAATTGATCTTGCAAGCTTAATTTATAAAAATATTAAAAGAAATCCATTAAATAATATAACAGCCGATAAACTAGAGTATTTAGCAAACAAAGACCAAGGCGAAAGAAATTTTATTGAATTTTATGTATCCAAATTTTTAAAGATTTATCAAAAAAGAGAAAATGAACTTTTAATGATACTTCTTTCGTTTTTACTTGATATTGATTGTCTTTTGATGTTTAAAGAAAATAACTTTTTAGTTGCACTAATCTCGTTTTATGGACTTTTACAAAAAGATTTTAAAGTGTTTAACTATATATCATTTTTTAAACACTTATATGAAAACTTAGATGAATTTAATAAAATAATGCAAATATCAAGAACAAACTGGCAACTTAAATCACCTGAGATAATTTCTCTTTTAAAGGTTTTAATTAAAATTATAAAACAAGCAGACAGCGAGTTAAAACTACTTGGCCAAAGTTATCAATTTGAAATAACAAGAAATAAATCAGATGCTATTGAAAACTTTATTTTAAGATCTGAGCAGATATTTTCAAAAGATGAAATAAGAAAAGCACTTCCTAGATTAAGTGAGGCAACTATTAACAGAGCCTTAAAAAGACTTCGTGATGAGGGAAAAATTATTCCTCTTAAAACCGGAAGATCTGCAAGTTGGCAAAGAGTTGTAAAAGGAATTAAAGAAGATATGAACTTTGGAATTTTTACAAAAGCTGAGTTTGATAAAAAAAGTAAATAAGTATATTTTTACTAATATACTAAGGAGAAAAATTGAAAATAGATATTAAAAATGAAGAAATAATTAAAGATCTTTTGGGATCTGATGATGGTAATCTTTCAATTATAAAAGAATACTATAATGTAGGTATTAACTATTTTAAGGGCGAAATAAGTATAAATTGTGATGATGAAAAAATAAATAAAGCCATTATTGATATAGTTAATATTTTGATAATGCTTTTAGAAAATAAAGTTCTAATTAAAAAAAGAGATGTGTCATTTGTAATTGATGCCTATGAAAAAGGAAAAAAAGATGAAATAGTTGAACTTTATTTAAATAATGAAACAATTATAAAAACAAAAACAGGTCTTTTAATTAAACCTAAATCGTTTAATCAAAAAAGATATGCTGATGAGATAAAAAAACAAAGTCTTGTATTTGGTATTGGTCCAGCAGGAACTGGTAAAACATTTCTTGCAGTTGCTTGGGCTGTTAAAATGCTAAAAGATGGAAATATTAAAAAAATAATTCTTACTCGTCCTGCTGTTGAAGCAGGTGAATCACTAGGATTTTTACCAGGAGATTTAAAAGAAAAAGTAGACCCTTATTTAAGACCTCTTTATGATGCATTATATGATTTATTAGGAAAAGATTTAACAGATAATTATATAAAATCTGGTATTTTAGAAATTGCTCCTCTTGCTTATATGCGTGGAAGAACACTAGAAAAAGCCTTTGTTATACTTGATGAGGCACAAAATACAACTTATTCACAAATGAAGATGTTTCTTACAAGAATGGGCTATAACTCAAAAATGGTGGTAACAGGTGATATTAGTCAAATTGATCTGCCAAAGGGTGTAACTTCAGGATTAAAAGAAGCAATAAAAATACTACAAGATGAAAAAGATATTAAGTTTTGTTATTTTGATAAAATTGATGTTATAAGACATCCACTAGTTAAAAAAATTATCGCAAGGTATGAGGAATATGAAAATAAATCTAGTAAATAATTATAATAATAGTATAAATATTGATATATTAAATACTCTTTTTAATAAAATAAAAAATAGAAAAACTCTTTCTTTAATTATTACATCAAATGACGAAATAGAAAAGTTAAACCAAAAATATAGAAATATAAAAAGACCAACCGATGTTTTATCATTTCCTGCAAGTAAAGATATTAAAAATGATTTAGGAGATATATTTATCTCATATGATAAAGTATTAGAGCAAGCAAAAGAATTTAATCATTCAATTGAAAGAGAGATTTCTTTTCTGGCAGTTCATGGATATTTACACTTACTAGGCTATGATCATATTGAAGAAAAAGATAGCAAAAAAATGTTTTGTAAAACAGAAAAAATATTAAGGCTTGTTAAATTAAGCAAAGGAGATATATGCAAGAAGGAATAAAAAAAGCAAAAGAGGCAATGAATAATTCATATAGCCCTTATTCTAAATTTAAAGTAGGAGCAGCAGTATTATTAAAAAATGGAAAATATATTCTTGGCACAAATATTGAAAATGGCTCATATGGTCTTACATCATGTGCTGAAAGAAATGCCCTTTTTAATACTTATTCTACAGGTTATAAAAAAGATGATATTTCTAAAATATTTATAATAGGAAATACTAAAAAAGCAATCAGCCCATGTGGGGCATGCAGACAAGTTATTTGTGAGTTAATGAATAAAGACTGTGATGTTGTTTTAGCTAATTTAGAAAATGATATAAAAATATTTAAAGTAAGTGAACTTATTCCTTACTTATTTGATTTAGATAATGCTTAAATCTGGAATATGTCTTGTCGTAGGAAATACTAATGTTGGAAAATCTACACTAATAAATAAACTAGTAGGTTTTAAAGCGACAATAACATCAGATAAACCTGATACAACCAGAGCAAAGCTTATGGCTGTTTGTAATATTGATAATTATCAAATAGCATATATTGACAGCCCCGGAATAAATAGGAGAAAAGATTTTCTAGCCGATAGATTAAATAAAATAAGCTATCAATCAATTCCTGGAAATGATGTAATTTATTATGTTGTATCAAACCCTTATTCAAAATATGATGATTATTTGTTAAATGAATTAAAGAAAGAAAAAACTCCAATAATTCTTGTAGTAAATAAAATTGATACATTTAAATTAAGCAGAATTGACGAAATTATTCTCTCATTTAAAGATAGGCTTAATTTTAAAGAATTTATTCCTGTATCTGCAAAAAATGGAAAAAATCTAGATATTTTAATAAATAAGACTAAAACATATCTCACATTTGATGGGTTGTTATTTCCAAAAGATTTTAAAATAACTATGCCTTTAAAAGAACAAATTGAAGAAGTTATAAGAGAAAAAATATTTTATTTTACAAACGGTGAAATACCATACTCAGCTAAGGTTTTAATTGAGCATGAAGAAAAAAAAGGCGATAGCACTATTTTATATACTTCCATAATCTTAGAAAAGCAATCTCAGAAAAAAATAATTCTCGGAAGTAGTGCAAAAATATTAAAAAAAATAAAAGATTATTCTAAAAAAGAAATTAGAAAAAACTTATTAAAAAATTGTGAACTTGATTTATTTGTAAAAGTTAAAAATAACTGGAGAATGAATAAAACAGAAATAGATAATATAAATCTTGGTGAGTGATGGAAGCAATAATTTATAAAATCATAAATTATAAAAATAAAGATAGATTAGCATATTTTATCTCTGATATGGGATATTTATGTGCAATTTTAAAAAATGCTCAAAGTTATAAATCAGATAATTTTTTAATTAGAGAGTATATGTTATGTGATATTGAAATATCAAGTATTAAAAATAGCATAAATAAACTAGATAAAATAAAAATAATTAGTGAGTATAATAATTTAAAAAACGATTTTGATAGTTTAAAAAAAATAATGATTATCTTTAAAATAACTACTGATTTAATTAAAGATAAAGTTGATGTTATTATTGCTTTTAAACTATTAAAAAAACTTTTAAAAAAATATAATAATGAAATTTATTTTTACCTTTATCTAGTAAAGATTACATATTTTCTAGGTATTAGAATTTATAACTATATTATAGAAAATGATATATTAGATATAAATTTAAAAAATGATTTACTATATTTATACAATGTAAAAATTGATGAGCTAGACGAAAATAAAAAAATTGAAATTGAAAAGATAAGAAACTATATTAAAAGTTATTATCAAGATTTACTATCATATAAAATAATAGGAATATGAGGGATATTATGGAAGATTATAAAAAGAAAATGGAAGAAATAATAAACTATTGCAAGCAGACAGGATATATTTTTCAAGGAAGTGAAATATACGGTGGGCTTTCTAATACATTTGATTATGGTCCACTTGGAAGTTTACTTAAAAAAAATATTAAAAAGGCTTGGATACAAAAATTTATTAAAGAATTAAAGGGAAATTTTTTACTTGATGGTCCAATCTTACTTAATCCAAGAGTATGGGTTGCATCAGGACATGTTGGAGGATTTTCAGATCCACTTATTGAATGCAAAGATTGCAACAACAGATTTAGATTTGATAAGATTGTGGAAGAGGAAAAAAATATTCAAACATCTGGTTGGGATATTGATAAAATGAATGAATTTGCTAAAACAAGCGATTTAAAATGTCCTAATTGCGGTAAGAAAAATTGGTTGCCTATAAGATTTTTTAATATGATGTTTGAAACAAACCAAGGGGTTGTAAGTGATAGTCTTTCAAAAATATATCTTCGCCCTGAAAATGCACAAAATGTTTTTATCCAGTTTAAAAATATTCAAAGAAGCCAGAGGGCTAAAATTCCTTTTGGAATTGGTCATATCGGAAAAGCATTTAGAAATGAAATTACACCGGGTAATTTTATATTTAGAACAAGAGAATTTGAGCAAATGGAACTTGAATATTTCGTAAAGCCAAGTTGCGAGATGGAAGCATTTAAATTTTTTAAAAAATACTGCAATGATTTTTTAATAAATCTTGGAATAAATAAGAAAAATTTAAGATTTGATGACCATAAAAAAGAAGATCTTTCTCATTATTCAAACGCTACAACAGATATTCAATATAACTTTGCTTGGGGATTTGATGAGCTTTGGGGAATTGCCTCAAGGACTGATTTTGATCTATCTGCTCATATGAAAGAATCAAAAGAAGATCTTACGTATCTTGATCCAGTTGATAATAAAAAATATATTCCATACGTTGTTGAGCCATCGGTTGGCGTTGAGAGATTAGTTCTTGCATTTTTATCTGATGCACTTACAAAAGAAGTTCTTCCAAATGGAGACACACGTGATATTTTAAAAATATCACCATATCTTGCACCTTATAAAATTTGTATTTTACCACTTATTAAGAAAGAACATTTAGATAAATCAATCGAGCTTTATAATTATCTTTCTAAATACTATGATATAACATTTGACGAAACACAAACAATTGGAAAAAGATATCGCAGACAAGACCAAATAGGAACACCATATTGCATAACAGTTGATGGAGAAACATTAAAAAATAATACTGTAACAGTAAGAGAACGTGATACAATGAAGCAAGAAGTTATTAAAATTGATGATTTAAGAAATTATTTTAATGATAAATTTATTATCTAGTGGAAAAAAATAATGATTTTGAAAAAGTAAATGATTTAACTAGTATTTATGAGCTAGTCTCTAAATATGTAAAATTAGACAAAGTCGGGAAAAACTATCGTGGACTTTGTCCTTTTCATTCTGAAAAAGAACCCTCTTTTTACGTAAATCCTGAGATAAATGTTGCCAAGTGTATGGGTTGTGGAAATGGTGGAAAACCAGTTAAATTTTTATCCTTAATTGAAAAAATCCCATTATCACAGGCTTTAAAAAAACTTGCTGATAGCGTTGGCTATAAACTTGATTTAAAAAATTATGAAAATAATAATATAAGAAAAGATCTAGTAAATATTATGGAAAAATCACTATCTTTTTATAGGCAGGTTTTAAAAAGAGCAAAAATTGGTGATGTCGCACTAGAATATTTAAAAAAAAGAGGCCTGACAGATGATATTATTGATTATTTTAATCTTGGATATTCTCCAAATGATGGCACACTTTTACCTAAATTTTTAGAAAATGATAATATAAGTTTAAATGAAGCAGAGAAAGTAAAAATCATTAAAAAAGGGCAAAATGGCTATTTTGACTTTTTAAAAGGAAGAATAATTTTTCCAATTTATAATAAGTTTAAAGACTTAATTGCCTTTTCTGGACGAAGCCTAAAACATGATGATAATATAAAATATTTAAATATTGAAAACTCTGAAATATTTGAAAAAGGAAAGACGCTTTTTAATATAAATAACCTTGAAATAGGAAAGCCTATATATATTGTTGAAGGATTTTTTGATGTTATTTCACTTTATAAATCAGGAATAAATAATGCTATATCTCAAATGGGAACATCCCTTAGTGATTATAATTGTAAGAGTTTAAAAGAATATTCAAAAGAGATAATTATGCTATATGATGGTGATAATGCTGGTTTTAATGCTATATTGAATAATTATGAAATTCTTTTAAAAAATAATTTTATTGTTTATGTGGTCCTACTTAATGATTTAAATAATTTAGATAATAAAATAGACCCTGATATTTTTATAAATAAATGGGGATGCGAAAAATTTATAAAATATATTGCCGATAATAAAAAAGATATTTTTTCATTTTTATTTACTTACTATAAAAACAACTATAATTTAGATGATAATAATATGCTTAATATATTTTTAAATAAATTGAGAAAGGCTTTTAGTTATGCAAATTTAGAAATTATAAAAAAATATGAAAATATTTTAAATAATGAATTAGGCTTTAATGTAAGTTTAAGAAATAATTACACAAAACAAATAGAAAATGATAAAATAAATGGAAAGAAGAAAAATCATAATACTAAGGCATTAAGGAAAGAAGAAAAAAATTTTATGTTTCATATTCTTCATTCAGAACTATCTTATAAAGCATATGAAATATATAAAAATATGAATATTGCCAAATATATCAAAGATGAGCGAGTTGATTATATTTTTGGACTAATTTGCAATAATATAGATAAAGTCTATCCCAATAAAAAATATATAATAGACTACGATGCTTTGCAAAGCCTAATTTGTGAAGAAAATGATTTAGAAAGTAGCATTATGAAATTATATACTGAAACAAGAAATAATTTAGCAACTGACATGATTTATTCAATTGCTACAATAAATATAAGGCAAAATGCCAATAAATTTATGCAGGCATACTATGTCGAAAAAAAGAAAAGATTAAAAGATGAATCAAAAATGCTAGAAAATAATGATGAAAGAAGAAAAAATAATGAAATAGAAATTGAAAATATAACAAAAATACAAAAAAAATTAAAAGATGAAGAAGAATTATTAAAATTAAGTAAGGAGCAAAATGTTTGAAAAAATTGTTAAAAAAATAATGCAAGATTTAAAAGATAAAAAAGAAATCGATGAAAGTGAGTTTAGAGAAAAATATGCCAACAATCTTTCAGATGATGATTATAATCTACTTTTAGAAAATCTTGAAAAAGACTACGGTTTTACTATTTCATCAAATGAAAAAGATGATGAAGATATAGAACCTGAAAATATGGAAGATATTAATATTTCAGATTTTGATTTAGAAAATTTTGAGGCTACTTTACTTCATGATAGCGAGCACTTCCAAACTTTTGATGAAACAACCGATCCTGTAAGAATGTATCTAAAAGAAATAGGAAAAATTCCACTTTTAAAACTTGATGAAGAAAGAAAACTTGGTCTACAAATATCTGATTTTAAAATTGCAAGACAAATTGAAGAAGATAATAAAAAAAATGGTATTATTTTAGATCCAAAAGAAGAAAGAAAACTTCAAAGAAGAATTGAAAAAGGAGAAAAAGCTGCTAAAAAATTAACAGAGGCTAACTACCGTTTAGTTGTTTCAATTGCTAAAAAATATGAAAAAAATACTATCAGTATGGCCTTTCTTGATTTAATTCAAGAAGGAAATATGGGACTTATGCGAGCAGTTGAAAAGTTTGACCATTCAAAGGGATTTAAATTTTCAACATATGCAACATGGTGGATAAAGCAAGGAATTACAAGATCAATTGCTGAAAAATCAAGAACTATAAGAATCCCAGTTCATATGAATGAGACAATAAATAAAATGAATAAAGCAAGAAGAATTTTAATACAAGAGCTTGGAAGAGAACCAAGCGAGCAAGAAATTGTTGACAGAGTTAATCTTTTAGATACAAAACAAAAACTTACAGTTGAGAAAATGCGTATGATTAAAAATATTTCACCTAATCCATTAAGTCTTGAAACACCAGTTGGTGAAGAAGAGGAATCATCTTTTGGTAATTTAATAAGCGATAAAAATACTGCAAACCCTCATCAAAATATGGTTGATGAAACAGTAATGGCTGTTTTATCTGATGCTTTAAGAGAAAATCTAACAGATAGAGAAGAAAAGGTTTTAAGAATGAGAACAGGTCTTTATGATGGTCATGAATATACACTTGAAGAAGTTGGTCTTGAATTTAGTGTTACAAGAGAGCGTATTCGTCAAATTGAAAATAAAGCAAAAATGAAGTTAAGAAAACCCGAACTAAAAAAATTATTCCTATCTGTTTTAAAAAAGAAAAAAGATTTTTAAGGTGATAGTATGCAATCAAAAGATTTAATAAATACATTAAGAGTATTATCATGCGATATGATAAATAAAGCAAATAGTGGCCATCCTGGAATATGTCTTGGAGCCGCTCCCATTTTGTATGCAATATTTAATAAAAATTTAAAAGGGTATTCAAAAGATACAAAATGGTTTGCAAGGGATCGTTTTATTATGTCAGCAGGTCATGGTAGTGCACTTTTATATTCTTTATACCATCTTTTAGGTTATAAAATTTCACTAGATGATTTGAAAAATTTTAGACAAATAAACTCACTTACACCAGGGCATCCTGAGTATATGCATACAGATGGTGTTGAGGCAACTACTGGTCCATTAGGACAAGGAATAGCAATGAGTGTTGGCCTTGCAATAAGCTACAAAAATTTAAAAGAAACATTTAATCAACCTGGATTTAAATTATTTGATAATTATATATATTGTCTTTGTGGCGATGGTGATTTACAAGAAGGTATCTCGTATGAAGCAATTTCTCTTGCTGGTCATCTTAATTTGAATAATTTAATTATTTTATATGATTCAAATAACATTCAACTTGATGGCGCAACTAATCTTAGTTTTTCAGATGATATTAAAAAAAGATTTGAATCTGCTAATTGGAATTATCAAATTGTTCTTGATGGGAATGATTACTCTGAGATAAAAAGACAAATTAAGCTTGCTAAAATATCATCAAAGCCAACAATTATTGAAGTTAAAACTAAAATTGGTTTTTCATCAACTAATGAAAACACAAGTAAAGTTCATGGCTCTCCTCTTGGAAGTGATATTGATGTTGTAAGAAAAAATCTTAACTACCAATTTAAACCATTTGAAATAGTTGATGAAGTTTATAAAGATTTTAATAATATGTATGATGAATACAATAAAAAAGATTATGAAAAAAGTTTAAATTTGCTACAAGATTACAGTAAAAAGTATCCTGAACTATATTTAAAATTTAAAACTTATCAAGAAAAGAAATATCGTTTTGATATGCTTGAATACTTCAATTTATTTAAAGAAAATAATAACATTGCATCAAGAGTATCAGGTGGTGAGATTTTAAAAAAATTGACTTATGAAAATGAATTTTTTATTGGTGGATCTGCCGATTTATCAGCCTCAACTAAGGTATTAGCAAATTCTACTATATTTAAAAAAGATGATTATAAAGGAAGAAATCTTTACTTTGGTGTAAGAGAACATGCAATGGCTGCAATTGCAAACGGTATTAGTCTAAGTGGCTTTTTACGTCCTTTTGTTGGAGGATTTTTTGTATTTTCCGATTATATGAAGCCTGCAATTAGAATGTCTGCACTAATGAATTTAGATGTTATTTATATATTTACTCATGATAGTATTTTTGTAGGTGAAGATGGCCCAACGCATCAACCAATCGAACAAATTACAGGTCTTAGAGCAATCCCTAATTTAAAAGTTTACAGACCAGCATCATCTAATGAAACTGTTGCCTGCTTTAATGATATTTTAAAATCAAGCTCTCCTGCTGTTATTCTTTTAACAAGACAAAATTTAAAAGAATTTGAAAAATCAAGAACACTTTTAGAAAATGAATTTAGAGGGGCTTATATTGTAAAAGAAGAAAATAAAAATAAAAAACTAGACCTTTGCCTTATTGCAACAGGATCTGAGGTTAATTTATGTCTTGATGCTTGTAATAGTTTAGATAATTTAAATATTAGAGTTATTTCAATGCCATCTATTGAAGTATTTGAAGCGCAAGATGAAAAATATAAAAACGAATTAGTTCCAAAATATGTAAAAATAATTGCTTGCGAAGCAAGTGAAGGAGCACACCTTTTAAAATATAGCAATAAATTATTTAATATTAAAAGGTTTGGACTATCTGCTCCAAGTAATGATGTGTGCAAAAAACTAGGATTTGATTTAGATAGTTTAATAAAATTTATTAAAAATAATATTTAATGTTATAATTTTTTAAAGGAGTAATAATTTGAAGTTAAATGATAGAGGTCTTTTAGTAGTAATTTCTGGTCCTTCGGGAGTGGGAAAAAGCTCAGTTAGAAAGGCATTATTTGAAATTGATAAAAATAATCTTACCTACTCTATTTCTATGACAACAAGAAAACCAAGACCAGATGAAAAAGATGGAGTAGATTACTTTTTTGTCTCAAAAGAAGAGTTTAAAAAAAAAATCAATGAAAATAAATTTTTAGAATATGCAGAGTTTTGTGAAAACTTTTATGGTACTCCTGAGGATGAAGTTGAAAAAATGCTTGCTCAAGGAAAAGAGGTAATCCTTGAAATTGATGTTGTAGGAGCACTTCAAGTAATGGAAAAAGTTCGTGATGCAGTATTTATTTTTATTGTTCCTCCAACACCAGATGCAATTAAAGAAAGACTTGAAAAAAGAGCAACTGATAGTTGTGATAAAATTGCTTTAAGATTATCAAAAGCAAGGAAAGAATATGAACTTGCCTATAAATATGATTATATTGTTGTAAATGATGAAATAAATAATGCAGCCGATAGAATTATGGCGATAATAAGAGCAGAACATGCTAAAACTCAAAGATCAATCCATAACTTCTATGATAAACTTGGATATAAAAAATAAAGGAGGATATATGAAAAAAAGTGAAATAGATGGAATGAGATATCCATCAATTGATGATTTATTAAAAGTTATTGATTCAAAATATAAACTTGCATATGTTGCAAGTAAAACTGCAAAACTAATTGAAAAATATAAAAATATTGAGCTAACAAATGTTAAATGTCAAAAATCAGTAGGACAAGCACTTGAAGAGTTAATAAACGGACATGTTAAAGTAGAGTTTAAAAAATAAAAGGTTTTTCTAAACCTTTTTTACTATTATGAAAAATTATTTAAATAACTTACCCCAAAATCCTGGATGTTATATTATGTATAATTCTAGTGATGAGATAATTTATGTCGGTAAGGCTAAAAATATAAAAAAAAGAGTTTCACAATATTTTTTAAAAAACTTAAACATAAAAACTAAAAGTCTTGTTAAAAATATTAAAAAAATCGATTTTATAATCACAAACTCAGATAAAGAGGCTTATATATTAGAAAATAATCTAATTAAAAAACATAAGCCTTTTTATAATATTAAACTAACAGATGATAAAACATACCCCTATTTAATAATTACAGAAGATGAAAATCCTAGAATTATTACAAGTAGAAAAATACCTACAAAATATAAAAAAATATATGGACCATTCCCCAAAAGTATGCTTATTAGTAGTTTAGCAACTTTTTTAAACGATATATTTCCTTTTAGAAAATGTAAAAATATACCAAAAAATAAATGTATATACTATGATATGGGAAAATGCCTTGGACCATGCATTATTAAAGATAAATTTAACTATGATAACTATATTAAACAAATTGATAATTTTTTAAAGTATGGCAGTAAAGATATTATAAATTATTTAAAGGAAAAAAGAGATTATTCAAGTAGTATACTAGATTTTGAAAATGCCAAAAAGTATAATGATATTATAAATGATTCTAAATTTTTACAATCTCGTCAAATTATAGAAGATAGCAAGTTTAAAAGCTCTGACTACATTGGTTATTATAGTTCTGATGATTTTATTTCTCTTTTTATATTAAATAAAAGAGACGGTAAAATCATAGGAAATTATCAAAAAATAATTCCTTTTATACTTGATTATAAAACCTTTATACTTGATTATTTAGCAATTTATTATCAAAACCAAATTGAAGGTATTGTAAAATATATAAATTTAGAAGAACTTAACACAAGTTTCGAAAGACCTGATTTTAATAACTATAAAAAATCCTTTAAAAAAGATGATAAAGATTTAATTGCTCTTTGCAATCTTAATGCAAAGAAAAAGCTTGAAAATTATTTAAGGCTTGAAAAAATAAAAAAAGAAAAAGATATAACATTTAAAGAAAGCCTTACTAATTTTTTAGGATTTTATCCTAATGTGATGGAGGCAATTGATATATCGCAATTATTCGGCACAAATCAAGTCGGCGCTTTAATTAAGATTGTTGATTGTAAAATTGAAAAAAAAGAAAATAGAACATATCTAATTACATCTAAGCAAGATGATATAAAAGCAATTAAAGAAGTAGTTAAAAGAAGATATGAGAAATATGATTCTGATTTAATTCTTATAGATGGCGGAAAAACACATTGTGAAAATGTTATAAAAGAGCTTAGTAATATTAAAAAAGATATCAAAGTTTTGGGACTTACAAAAGATGATAATCACAGACTTAGTAAAATTTATTATAATAATAAGTATCATATACTAGATAAAAAAGATCCCATATTTTTGTTTTTTTATAATCTTGACGAAAAAATCCATAATTATGCAATAAGCATTTTTAGAAAAAAGAATCTTAAAAATTATAAGATTTCATATCTTGATAAAATAAGTGGAATTGGCGAAAAAAGAAAAAATATAATCTTAAAAAATTTTAAAAGTTATGAAGAAATTATTAAATCTCCAATTAAAAAATTTATAAAACTTGGTATACCGGAAAATATTGCTAAAAAAATAAAAGAGGAATTATTTAATGAACAAAATAATATATAAAACAATACCTAAAAAGAAAGTCTTTATAATTCTTGACGGTAAAAAAGAAATTGCATACTACTTGCCTAAAAGGCTTGCGATTATTTTTATAGATTATATCCAGGCCGGTTTTTATATTGATTTTGTAGCAACTCAAAACATTAAAAAAATTGGAAAAATCCAAGCATATGAGATTGCTTATTTTAGAAAAATAGAAGATAGGAAAGAGAAAAAAATTTACTTTGATTTAACTAAGTTAAGAGAAAATATGTTTCATGTTTTAGAAGGCTATGATTATCTTTTATTTTTAGATTTTGAAATGACTATGCCAAGTGGTAAAAATGATACTTTTTATCCTCAAATTATTCAATTTGGATACATTCTTACAAATAGTAGTGGTAAAACAATATTAAAAGAGAGCAATTATCTTATGCCTAATAAGATAATTGATTATAACTACAGAACCGAGTCTTTTTTAAAAATTGAATATAGGCAATTTTTAAAAAAAGCTAAGCAATTTAATTTTTTCTATGATAAATTTAAAGATATTTTTCAAAAATATAACCCGCAAATTATTATTTGGGGTATAAATGATTATCAGGTATTAGTTAATAATTTATCTAAAAAGAGTTTAGAAATATTTTTTAAAAGAGAAAATTTTTCAAATTTATTACAACTTTACCGAAACTACTTCCAACTTGGAAAAGATATTGGATTATTTGATGCATATAAAAATACAACTAATAAAAATGAATTTATCTACCAAAGACATAATGCATTAGATGATGCAATTATGACAAAAGATGTTTATTTTTCTTTTTATAAACTAATTAGAGAAAATATATTAACTATAGCTTAAACTAAAATAAATAAAATTTTAAAAGTTATGAAGTAAAAAAATACCTATGTGGTATAATATTATTATAAATAAATTAGCAAATATTGGAGTGATTTTATGGGATTTTTAAGAAGATTATTCGATCCTAGTAAAAAGACATTTAAAAAAGCAAAAAAAGTTGCACTTGAAGTTTTAAAACTTGAAGATAGTGTTAAAAAATTAAATGATGATGATTTTAAAATAGAAACACAAAAATTAAAAGATGATGTGGCAAATGGTAAAGATTTAAATCAAATTATGCATTATGCATTTGCTCTTGTAAGAGAAGCATCAAGAAGAGTTACAGGAATGTTTCCTTTTTTTGTTCAAGTTATTGGCGCTTATGTAATTCATGATGGTAATATTGCCGAGATGAAAACAGGTGAGGGAAAAACATTAACCGCTGTTATGCCTGCTTATTTAAATGCATTAAAAGGAGAAGGTGTTCATATTGTAACAGTTAACGAATACCTTGCAAAAAGAGAGGCAGAAGGAGAAATTGGAAATATTTTTAGATTCCTTGGTCTTAGTGTTGGACTTAATTTAAGAGATTTATCTTCTGATGAAAAAAGAGCAGCTTATGATTGCGATATTTTATATACAACAAACTCAGAACTTGGTTTTGATTATTTAAGAGATCACATGGTTTTATACAAAGATGAACTTGTCCAAAGGCGTGGTCTTCCTTATGCTATTATTGATGAGGTTGACTCAATTTTAATTGATGAAGCAAGAACACCTTTGATTATTTCAGGCGGAATTAAAAATACTGCCCAGTTATATGAGCAAGCCGATAGATTTGCAAAATCTCTTGACGATGATGAATATGAGCTTGATATAGAAGATCAAACAATTGAACTTCTACCAAAGGGTGTTGAAAAGGCTGAAAGAATATTTAACTTAAATAATTTATATGACCTTGATAATGTTAATTTAGTTCACCATATAAATAATGCTATGAAAGCAAATTTTATTATGAAACGTGGTAAGGAATATGAGGTTGTTAATGATGAGGTTTTAATAGTTGATCAGTTTACTGGTCGTATTTTAAAAGGTAGACAATTTTCAGAAGGACTTCATCAAGCACTAGAGGCAAAAGAACATGTAATAATTAAAAAAGAAACTCAAACAGTTGCAGAAATTACTTATCAAAACTTTTTTAGAATGTATAAAAAACTATCAGGTATGACTGGAACTGCAAAAACTGAAGAAGATGAGTTTAGAGATATTTATAATATGAATGTTGTGGTAATTCCAACTAATATGCCAATGATTCGTTTTGATGATAATGATAGTTTATATGCAAGCGAAGAAGCAAAGTTTAAAGGACTTATTGAAGAAGTTAAAAAACGCCATGCACTAGGTCAACCAATACTAATTGGTACAATCGCAGTTGAAACATCTGAGGTTTTATCTATTCTACTTCAAAAAGAACATCTACCACATGAGGTTTTAAATGCTAAAAATCACGAAAGAGAAGCAGAGATTATTAAAAATGCCGGACAACTTGGAGCAATAACAATTGCAACTAATATGGCAGGTCGTGGAACAGATATTAAACTTGGAGAAGGTGTAGTTAAATTAGGTGGTCTTGCTGTATTAGGTAGTGAAAGACATGAATCAAGAAGAATAGATAACCAGTTGAGAGGTAGATCAGGTCGTCAGGGTGATCCTGGTTATTCTAAGTTTTTTATATCTGCTGATGATGAGCTACTCGTAAGATTTGGTGGTGAACGTTTTAAGGAAAGACTTAAATGGATTCATTCTTTTGGTGGATTTGCCGAAGATGAACCAATTACTTTTAAAATGTTTACAAAATTTGTAACAAACGCCCAAAAGAAAATTGAAGGTGTTAACTTTGACACAAGAAAACATATTTTAAAATATGATGACATAACTCGCCAACAAAGAGAAATTATCTACGGCGAGAGAATGAAAGTAATTAAAGAAGAAATAAAAGATGACGAAATACTTCAAATGATTAATAAGGGTATTTTATACCATTATAATAGGATAAGCTTTTCAAATGATAAAGAAATTGCCGAACAAGTATTTAAAGCATTTGATAAAGATTTATTTCGTGAAGGCGATATAAGTATCGACAAAATAAAAGAAAAAAATAGTGAAAATGAAATTATAGACTATTTAAAGCAATTAGCAAATGATAAAGTAAGAGAAAAAAAAGACAATGTACCTGCTGAAATTTTTTCAGAATTTTTACGTGTTGTTCTTCTTAGGGTTATTGATACACACTGGATGGAACAAATAGATACTATGAGTGAGTTAAGACAATCTGCAAATTTACAATCATATGCTCAAACAGATCCATTCATTTTATACCAACAAAGAGGTAAACAATTATTTAAAGAACTTTTAGAAAATATTGCAATTGACACTACAAGATATATTATAAGAGCAGTAATTGATTATAATGTTGAAAGAGAAAATGTTGTTAAAAATACGCAAACAAACCAAGGTGAAGATGCCGAGATAAAAAATAAAAGACCAAAAGCAAAAAAGAGTAAAAATCCTTGGGATAAAAAAAGAAGACATTAATGGAAAAATTCGAAGTAAAAAATTGGCTTAAAAGATTAGATGAAAAAATATCTCATCTTATAAAAAAGGCAAATTTAGATAATCTTTTATGTTTAATTGAAGAACTTGAAAAAAAAACACTTGATGAAAATTTTTGGAAAGATCAAGAAAATGCTAAAAAAATAAATAAGGAACTAGCAATTAAAAAAGAAATTTATACAAGCTTAAATAATATTAAAAAAAACTATCTAGCAATCCTTGATTTATTTAATCAAGTATCAGATAGTAATGATTTTGATTATTCAATATTTTCATCTGATTTAGATAATCTTGAAAAAAGTATTACAGAAAAAGAGATATATCTTAATTTAGGTGGCAAGTATGATGATTGCAACGCCTTTTTAGAAATTCACCCAGGTTCTGGGGGAACTGAGGCGCAAGATTGGGCTTTGATGATTTTAAGAATGTATGAAAGATATTCTGAAAAATATTTTAAAGGATTTAAAATAGTGGATATACAACAAGCAGATGTTGCTGGAATTAAAAGTGCAATTATTGAAATTAATGGGGATTATGCTTATGGTTATTTAAAAGGAGAAACCGGAGTTCATAGGCTTGTTAGAATTTCTCCATTTGATTCTAATAAAAGAAGACACACATCATTTGCATCAGTTTTAGTTATGCCAAAAATTGAAAATGAAGTAAATGTTTTAATAAAAGAAGAAGATTTAAAAATTGATACATACCACTCATCGGGTGCTGGTGGACAAAGTGTTAACACTACAATGTCGGCTGTAAGAATAACCCATATACCTACAAAAATTGTTATTACCTGCCAAGATGAAAGATCGCAAATTCAAAATAAAGAGAAGGCCTTAAACTTACTTAAATCAAAACTTGTTCAACTAGAACTTGAAAAAAGGCAAGATGAAGAAAATAAACTTAAAGGTGAACAAAAAGAAATAACTTGGGGCTCACAGATAAGATCTTATATCTTTCAACCCTATCAATTAGTTAAAGACCATAGGACAAATTATGAAGAGGGAAATATACAATCTGTAATGGATGGTGAAATTGATAATTTTATTAAATCTTATTTAAACAAAGAGGGATAAAGTGAAAAAAATAGGCAAAAAGCTAAAAATAGAATTTAAATGGAGTTCAATTTTTAAAGTGATTCTTGGAACTTATTTAATGGCTTTTGCTTTTTATTTTTTCTTTGAAAGAACAAAAATCATAACTGGTGGTGTTGGTGGTCTTGGAATAATAATTAAAGAAGCCCTTATAAATGCCGCAAAAGAATCTGCCAAGGAAAGCGTAAGAGGATATAATATATCATACTTTGTTTTTGCTGCAAACTTTGGACTTTTAATTTTAGGACTTTTCTTACTTGGAAAAAAATTCTTTTTTAAAAGTGTATTCTTGTCTATTTTTTATCCATTTATACTTTTCTTACTTGAGCAAATAGGCAAGGATAAAAACTTCTTTGTTTATAATTTTAATCTACCTTTGCAATCTGCTAAGATATTATCTGCTCTTTTTGGTGCAATATTATCTGGTATGGGTTTAGGGCTTGTTTTTGGTGCAGGGCTTACAACTGGTGGAACCGATGTTATTCAAAAAATATTTCATACATATTTT
>CAUTNH010000009.1:0-24692 GCA_963540225.1 uncultured Acholeplasmataceae bacterium
AATTAAAAAATGAATGATAATAAAATAAAAATAATAGGTGCAAAAGAAAATAATTTAAAAAATATAACTGTAGAAATTCCTAAAAATAGTTTAGTTGTTTTTTCAGGTGTTTCAGGTAGTGGTAAAACAACCCTTGCATTTGATACATTATATAAAGAAGGTCAAAGAAGATATATTGAATCTTTAAGCTCTTATGCAAGACAGTTTTTGGGTAGTTTTGAAAAACCACTAGTTGATAAAATAGAAGGGTTATCACCATCAATTAGTATTGATCAAAAAACACGTTCAAACAATCCACGTTCAACTGTTGGAACGGTTACTGAAATATATGATTTTTTAAGACTTTTATATGCTAATATTTCTCATCCATTTGATAAAAAAACAGGATGTGAACTTTTTAAATATAGCATTCAGGATGTCGTTAATTTTTGTTTTAAAAAAGAGCTTAACCAAAAGTTATATATTGGTTTTCCATATTTAAATAAATCTAAAAATATTTCAAAAATAAAAGATGATATTTTAAAAAAAGGTTTTAAAAGAGGAATTGTTGATAATGGTCTTGAAATAGATTTTGAAAGTGATGATTTAAAAAATATAAAGGATTTATCTAGTATAAAAGTTGTTGTTGATAGACTAATTTTAAACTATGTGAACAAGTCAAGAATTTATGAAGCAGTTGAGCTATGCTATAAAACATCAAACGGTTTTTGTTTTTTAAAAATAAATGATGAAATATTTAATTTTAATGAAGAATATAATTTTTCAGATAGTAATTTAAATATAAAAAAAGAACCAAGACTTTTTTCGTTTAATACACCGCTTGGCGCATGTCCTAGTTGTAATGGACTTGGATATAAAAAGGATATTGATTTAAACTTATTTTTAGATTTTGATAAAAGTCTTCTTAATGGTATAATTCCTTTTAAAAATGCTGAAAGTTCTAACCTTTATAAAAAAAGTCTTAAGGCTGTATGTGATTTTTTAAATCTTGATATTAAAACAAAAATTAAAGATATTCCAAAAGATATGCTTGATATTATTTTATATAATGATAAGAAAAAAATACCTATTTCACTAGTATCATCGTCTGGAAATATTACAAGAAAAAACTATGAAGGAATAATTACTAATTTTTTAAGACGCTATATGGAAACCCAATCAACATGGATTAGGGATTGGCTTGAAAAATTTATGAGTGAAAAAACTTGTAGTATGTGTAATGGTAATAGACTTAATGATGCAGCATTATCTTTTAAAATAAATGGAAAAAGTATTTCTGATGTTTGCAACCTCTCAATTGATAATACTATTGATTTTTTTAACAACTTAAATCTTACAAAAACTGAGGAAAAAATTTCTGAAAGTATTATAGTTGAGATTAAATCTAGGCTTAGTTATTTAAAAGAAGTGGGTCTTTCATATCTTAGTCTATCAAGAAAGGCTAATACACTTTCAGGTGGAGAGGCTCAAAGAATAAGACTTGCTACCCAAATTGGTTCTAATTTAAGTGGTGTAATTTATGTATTAGATGAGCCTTCAATTGGACTTCATCAAAAAGATAATGAAAGACTAATTAAAACCTTAAAAAAAATGCGAGATTTAAATAACACCGTTTGTGTTGTAGAGCATGATGAAGAGACAATTATGGAAAGCGATTATGTAATTGATATCGGTCCAAAAGCAGGCATATATGGTGGAAAATTAGTTTTTTGTGGAAAACCAGAAGATATTTTAAAATGCAAAGATAGCGAAACTGGTCTTTATCTAAGTGGGCAAAAAAAGGTAGAAATACCAAAAAGAAGAAAAGTAGATTTTAAAAAAGTTATTAAGATAAAAAATGCTCACGAAAATAATTTAAAAAATATAAATGTTGAGATTCCGCAACATGTATTAAATGTTATAACAGGTGTTTCAGGAAGTGGAAAATCATCTTTAATTCATGATGTATTATTATCCAAAATTAAAAGCAAATTAAACAAAACTAATTTAGATAAAGAAAACGTTGATGAGGTATCATTTAAGGGAATAAAAAAAGTTATTGAAATATCCCAAGATCCAATTGGTAAAACTCCAAGATCAAATCCTGCAACATATACAGGAGTATTTGACGATATAAGAGATATTTTTGCTCTTACAAAACTTGCAAGAGAACGTGGTTATGATAAGGGGAGATTTTCCTTTAATATAAAAGGAGGAAGATGTGAGTCTTGTCGTGGTGATGGAGAAAATAGAATAAGTATGCATTTTTTACCTGATGTATTTGTTAAATGTGAGACTTGTCATGGTATGAAATATAATGATGAAACACTTCAAGTTAAATATAAGGATAAATCAATTTATGATGTCTTAGAGATGCCAATTGATAATGCATATGAGTTTTTTAAAGATATTCCTAAAATTGAAAATAAGCTAAAAGTTTTAAATGATGTAGGAGTTGGATATTTAAAACTTGGACAAATTGCACCAACACTATCAGGCGGTGAGGCTCAAAGAGTAAAACTTGCAAGTGAGCTTTATAAAACAATATCAGGTGATACTTTATATATTTTAGATGAGCCTACAACAGGACTGCATCCATATGATGTTAATAATTTATTAAAAGTTTTGCAAAAAATCGTGGATAAAGGTGCAACAATGATTATAATTGAACATAATCTCGATGTTATAAAATCAGCAGATTATATAATTGATCTTGGTCCTGATGGCGGAAATTTAGGCGGAGAGATTGTTGCTAAAGGAACTCCTGAGGAAGTAGCAATGGTTAGTAAGTCTTACACTGGTAAGTATTTAAAAAAAATATTAAAATTATAAATTGCAGGGAGTGATATTTGATGATTTTGGATAAGAAAATAAAATACGGACAATTTTTCACATTAGGAAAAAATTGGCTTCTACCTCATATAACAGAATTTATTAAAAAATCTTCTTGTGATATTGCATATGATCCATTTGCTGGCGCAGGTAATTTATTATTAATATCACATCTTTATGGGATTTCCAATACAGTCGGATTAGATATTGATGAATCTTTAAAATGGAAATATAATGATTCTCTTGAAAATATCCCACATATTGATAATGCTATAATAATAACTAATCCCCCATATCTTGCTAAAAATTCTGCAACTAGAAAAAAAATTAATTTATGTAAATATTTTAATAATTCAATATATGATGATTTATATTTAATAGCTCTTGACAAAATGATTAAAGCGCAAAAATACATAGTAGCCATTGTCCCAGAATCATTTATAAATTCTAATTATAAAAATAAACATTTGTTAGAATCTATAACTATTTTAGAATCTAATCCATTTGATGATACTGAAGTTCCGGTTTGTATTGCCTGCTTTAATGGTGTTTATAAGGAATATAGTGATATTAAAATATATAAAAATGAGCATTTTGAAAATACTTTGGAAGCAATGGAAAAAATGAGGATAAATCCTACTAATGATGTTGATATTAAGTTTAATGATTTAAATGGTTGGTTAGGCATAAGAGCAATTGATAAAACTGATGATGAGTCATTTATAAAATTTGATTTCAAAGAAAATATGCGATATGATTTTAGTAAAAAAATAAAGGAATCTTCAAGACATTACACACTTGTTAGTATTGATGTAAAAAGTGATGAAAGGATAACTTTTGTGAATATCTGTAATGATATACTTAATGAAATTAGGAAAAAATCATCAGATACAATACTTACTCCTTTTATGGGAAATACCAAAAAGGGTATAAGACGAAGAAGACTTGATTTTAAACTTGCAAGGGCTATAATGGAAATAGCATATGATAAGATTTATAAAAATATAAGATTGTGATGTATTTTATGAATATAAGAGATAATGTATATTATTTAATTGAATCAATTAAAAATAAGGAAGGTCTAGATAAGAGATATATGTCATTGGAACCTCATAAAGATTTAGATGCTATTGTCAACACTTCTAAGAGAATAAAAGACATATTGATCACCATAAAAAAACTTAATGAGAAGAATCTAGATGCTGATATTTTTTATGATGAATTATTTAATCTGATAACAACTGATTTAGGGAGTAAAAATGAATTCAATAGTTTCATAAATTCTTGTGATTCTGCAGTTTCCATAATAAGAGAAAATAAGGAAATTCTAAAAGAAATTGTTTTATTATATTTTGAAAATAGGACTATAAGTGAGTATACACCAAGGGAATGGGTACAGGCTATTATAGATAAAGGTTCACAAAGAGGTCTTGGAAATATAGGAGAAAATAAGGTAATAGAAATAGCTAAAAATTTAGGATTCAGTTATGTTAAAGATATCGATGATTTTTTTAATCTTGATTATTCGGTAGCACTTTATTCTAAAAAAATCAAGAAAATGATATGCGATGATATAGATTTTGGCTCACAGAATAAGGATTTAGATGTTATTTTTAAAGTAAATAATGATTATATATTCCTAGAAGCTAAACATATAAAAGAAACAGGTGGAGCCCAAGATAAGCAAATTAAGGAACTAATTCAGCTAATGGAGATAAAACTACCATCTAATGTATATATAATTGCATTTATGGATGGCGTTTATTCCAATCATTTATTGGATATTACATTAGATGAAATTGAATTTCCTGAATTGATTGTTGAGAAAGGGATGAAAAAATCTGTATTGCAACAATATCAAATTATTTATAACTTAAAAGAAAATAAAAACTCGTTTTGGGTAAATACTGGTGGGTTGAAAAAATTGCTTGAGGATTTTAAAAAATAAGATAAAGTTTATGTATTTTGTATCATATAAGGTTTTAAAAAAAATATTTTTGTATAATAAATGTAAAGGTGGGATATATTGCCAGAGATAAATAGAAAAGTAAAATTATCTAAACTTGTTAATGATAATGGGTTTGAGGTAATTGTTGGAAAATGTAATTTAGATAAATATATTGAAGTCGATCAAATAGATAGGCCAGGAATTGAACTTTGTGGAAATTTTGACTTTTTCAATGAGAAAAGAGCACTTATTATAGGTGTAAAAGAAACTAAGCTTTTACTTACATACAATAAGGCAAAACAAGATGAGATTGTGAAAAAACTTCTTAATTTAAAGCCACCATTTATTATTTTTTCGGGTAATGAAGATGTGAAAAAAATTTTGAAAATATTTACAGAAAATGCTAATAAGTGTGAGGTTCCACTTTTAAAAAGTGATTTAAAAACAACCCCATTACTTGGTCTTTTATATTATTATTTACATGATCATTTATCTCCTGTTTTATCTGAGCATGGAGTTCTTGTTGATATATATGGTATTGGTACACTTATTAAAGGAGATTCTGGAATTGGTAAAAGTGAAACTGCATTAGAGCTAATTAGAAGGGGTCATATTTTAATAAGTGATGATTTGGTTGAAATTAAAGAACCAACTGTTGGATCTCTTATAGGAACTGCTCCTAAAATTTTAAGAAGATATCTTGAAATTAGAGGAATTGGAATTGTTGATGTTGTTAAAATGTTTGGTTCTGCATCATATAGAACTAGAAAAAGAATTCAACTTGTTGTGCAACTTGAAAAATGGGATCAAAAAAAAGAATATGATAGACTTGGAATAAGTGAGGAATATGTTCAATTCTTTAATACTAAAATAGCAAAAATAACAATTCCTATTCAGCCTGGTAGAAGTAATGCAACACTAGTTGAATCGGCTGCTATGAATTATAAATTAAAAAAACTTGGATTTAACTCAGCGGTTGAATTTAGTGAAGAAGTTGCCAAAAAAGCAAGAGGAGAAAAAGATGAAGACGAATAAGATAACTTTTAGTCAGAAGTTTAAAATAGGATTTTTCAAATATTATAAAGAGGTTTTAATCTGGCTTTCGGCAGCACTTGTTTGCATTATACTCCTTCTAATTGCAACAAGAGGCTTTAATACAGCATCAAAAGGACTTAGTTTAAAAAGCCAGCCATATCGTGATTATGCATTTAAGCTTGGAAGTTTAACTGTTAAATGGTATGCAGTATTTATTCTTACAGGAATTATTTTTGCATCCGTTATGGCTTTTTATGAGATAAAAAAACTAGGAATTGATAAGGATAAAATATCAACTGGACTTTTAGTTATTATACCTATTTCAATTTTGACATCTAGACTATATTATGTAGCATTTGATCCAGATAAAGCAGGATATGATTCTTTTAGAGCAGTTATAGATATTACAAAAGGTGGTTTATCAATTCACGGCGCATTTATTGGAGCTGTTTTAAGTGCAATTATATTTAAAAAATGGCTTAAATATTCACTTTTCGAAGTACTTGATTTAATTGTTATAGGCTTTTTAATTGGTCAAATATTTGGTAGGTGGGGAAACTTTTTTAACCAAGAAGCCCATGGTGGTTTAATTAGTGAAGTTGGCGGATATGTTCCAAAAGGAATTGCGCCTTTTATTTGGCACCAGATGAAATTTGAAAATGGAATAGCCCAATCATCTTGGTTTCATCCAACTTTTTTATATGAAATATTTTTTAACTTTTTACTTTTAATATCATTTTTAATTTATCGTAGAATTAGAATTTTAAAAGTTGGAGATATGTTTTGTATATATTTGTTTTACTACTCACTTATGCGTGGTTTTATAATTGAACCTCTTAGAACTGATCAACTTATGGTTGGTGGTGTTGCTGTAAATACTTGGCCACAGTTTATTGTATATTGTTCTATTTCAGTGCTTATTTATGTTTTAAGAAGAGTCATTGCCAAAAAGAAAAATCAAAAAATACCATATTATTATGATGTAGCAAAATGTGATCTTGCTAATGAAAGTGGTATAAATACTGTTTTATTTGATCTTGACGGAACTATTTTAGATACAGAAAAAATAATAAGAGATTGCTATAAGAAAGTATTTATAAAAAACTTTAATAAAGATGATTTATCAGAAGATGAATATATTTCATTTCTAGGACCAACGCTTTATGAAAGTTTTAAAAAATATACAAGCGATGAGGATTTAATAAATAAATCAATTTCTGATTATAGAAATTATATGATGGAAGTTCATAATAAGGATAATGTAAAAGCATTTAAATTTGCTAAAGCCTTAATTTATATTTTAAAATCAAAGGGTTATAAATTAGGAATTGTTTCGAGTAAAAAAGGCACTATTGTGATAGATGGATTAAAACTAATGGGTGTATATGAACTTTTTGATGTAGTAGTTTTCCAAGAGTCAACAAAGTTAAAAAAACCTAATCCAGATCCAGTTAACTATGCTATTAAAATGCTTAATATAAAAAAAGAAAATGCTATTTTTGTAGGTGATAATCAATCTGATATAAAAGCTGCCAATCTTGCTAAGATAAGATCTGTTTTAGTAGCATATTCTAAAAATTTATCAAAAGGACTTTTAGAAAATCCAACCAATGTTTGTTTTAATCTTTTAGAGATTGTAAAAATTGTGGAGGGGATAAATTATGACATATGATAGTATTATTATAGGTGCAGGTCCAGCAGGGGTTGCTGCAGCAATTTATCTTAAAAGAGCTAATTTAAATATTTTAGTAATAGAGAAAAAATCTGTTGGTGGACAGGTTTTATCAGCTGGTCTTGTTGAAAACTATCCTGCATTTGAAAAAATTGATGGAATACTTCTTAGTGAAAAATTTAAAGAGCATCTTTTAAGTGCAGGTGTTAATATCATCTATGATAGTGTAATAGATATAAAAAAAGAAAATAATTTGTTTAATATTACTACAAAAAATAATAATTATATCTCAAAAACTGTCGTAGTTGCAACAGGTTCAAAACCTAAAATGCTTAATTTAAAAGGTGAAAAAGAACTTTTAGGATCTGGTATAAGTTATTGCGCATACTGTGATGGCTCACTTTATAAAGGCTTAGATGTTGCGGTTATAGGCGGTGGTATTGCTGCATGTGAGGCTAGCCTATATTTAAGCAATATTGCAAGAAAAGTTGTTATGTTAAATAATTTGGAAAATATTTTTTGTGAAAAAATTACTCAAAGCAAAATACTTAAAAAAGATAATATTACAATTTTAAATAATGTGAGTGTTTTAGAATTTTTTAAAGATAGTAATTTTTTACTTAATAAATTATCATACAAAGAAAATAATAAAATAAAATGCCTTGATATAGCAGGGGCATTTATATATGTTGGTCATATTCCTGAAACTAGCTTTTTAAATAGTGAAATTTTAACAAAGAACTCATATATTAAAACAGATAGTAATATGAAAACTAAAATAGATGGTCTTTTTGCATGTGGAGATTGTATAGATAAAGAAAAAAGGCAAATAATAACCGCAACCTCAGATGGTGCACTTGCTGCTTTTTCGGCAATGGATTATTTAAAAAATAAATGAGTTTTTCAAAGGAATTAAAAGAAGAAATTTCAAAAATAGATATTACAGAAGAAGAAATGCTAGCAGAAATGCTGGCTTTTTTGCATTTAAATAGTCATATAGAAAAACTAAATAATGAAGATGTGATTGTCTTTAAAACCAAAACTCCCCTTGTTGCAAGAAGATTTTTAAAAATTTTAAGATTTTTATATCCTGCAAAAACAGATGTTGAATTCATAAAAGAAAAAAAATTATCAACTAAAACAAATATAAAAATTACAATTAGCTCAGAAGTTCAAAATATCATTAGTGAACATGGCTTAATTGATAGATTAAGCGATGAAAAAGATTTTCTAACAGTAGATAAAAAAGAAAAAAAAGCATATCTTAGAGGAGCATTTCTTTCAAGCGGATCTGTAAATTCACCAGAAAATGCTGAATATCATCTTGAAATATTTGCTCAAAGAAGAGATGATATTATATTTATTCAAAGACTTATGAATTTTTTTAATCTAAACTCAAAGATTATAAAAAGAAGAAACGGTTATATATCATATGTTAAAGAGGCAGAAAAAATATCGGATTTTTTAAGACTTGTCGGGGCTAATAATCAATTATTTTATTTTGAGGATTTAAGAATTAAAAGAGATATGAACAATCAAATAAATAGACTTATAAATTGTGAATTTGCAAACCAGAAAAAAACATCAGCAAATTCTACAAAATTATTAAAAGCAATAAGTTTTCTTGAAAATATTAAATCTGATATTTTGCAAGATGAAAAAATAAAAAATGTTATTTATATTTTAAAAAATAACAGCGAAAGCAGTCTTAATGAATTATGCGATATATACTTTAAAGAATATAATAAAAAAATTTCTAAGTCGGGTCTAAATCATAGATTTAATAAAATATTGCTTAATTATGATTTATTAAAGGGTAAAAGTTGAAAAAAAAGGTAAAATTTATTATAATATTTACTTGATTGGAGCGATTTATGATGGATGGAAAAATAGAAAAAAACCAAAGACAAACTAATCTTACACCAGAACAAGAACAGAGAGCAAAAAAAATTGCTATCTTTGGTATTGTTGTCTTATCAGTATTACTTGTTGCACTTATTACAACAATTATTACTGTTTTAGTTTTAAATAAAGTTAAAAAAGAAAAAGAAGTTTTAGATCCATTAAAAGATAGTAAAATTACTTTAATTGATCATGATGCTTTTGATAAAATAGTTAATAAAAAAACATTCCAAGATTTACCAGATGATGCTAAAAAAGAGTTATATGATAAAGATAAAACTTATATGTTATTTTATGATTCAACTATGGATAAAAGCGTAATCGAACAGATAAAAAATATTATTAAAAAAGATAAAAAAGGTTATGGCTTTGTTGGAATAAATCTTGATAAAGTTAAAGAAAAAGATAAACTTTTAAAAAATGTAAAACAGTTTATAAAATATGCTAATTTAATAAAAAAAGATGAAGATATAAAAGATGATTTAAAAAAAGTTTTAGATGAAGTAGACAGTAAAAAGTTTTTCTTACTTGAAGTTGATGCGGCTAATTTGCACACACTAGGTAGTAGTAGTGGAATTGCTAAATACTATACTGAGTTTGATAGCGTAAAAGGAAAATTAGCTGAAATTTTAAAATAGGTGATTATATGAATGAACTAATAATTAAAGAAATTGCTCAAAATCTGGGAATAAAAGAAAAACAAGTAATTACTGTTGTAACACTTTTGGCAGAAGATAATACTGTTCCATTTATTGCAAGATATCGTAAAGAAGCAACTGGTGGTCTTGATGAAGACCAAATAAATGCAATAAATAATGAGTGGGTATATCAAAATAACCTTTTTCAAAGAAAAGAAGATGTTATAAGACTAATTGATGAAAAAGGAATGTTAACACCAGAGTTAAAAGCTGAAATATTAAAGGCTACAAAACTTGTGGAAGTTGAAGATTTATATCGTCCATTTAAGGAGAAAAAGAAAACAAAAGCAACAGAGGCAATAAAACAAGGTTTAAAACCATTTGCTGAATGGCTTTTAACATATCCTAGCTCTGATGTTTTAAAAGAGGCTGAAAAGTATGTAAATATTAAAGTTGAGGCTCCTGCAAAACCTTGTAAAAACGTTGATGAAGTTATTCAAGGTGCTAAATATATCATTGCAGAAATTGTTTCAGATAAGCCTGAATATCGTAAGGATTTAAGAGAAATTTTATACGATGGTGGAATAATTAACTCAGTAAAGAAAAAAGATGCAGAAGATGAAAAACTAGTTTATGAGAACTATTATGATTATCAAGAGCCGGTTAATAAGATAAAACCTCATAGAGTTCTTGCAATAAATAGAGCTGAAAAAGAAAAAGTTATAACAGTATCTATTAAAATTGATCAGGAGATAATGTTTGATTATTTAAAAAAGAACTTTATTAAAAATTATGATTCAACAGCAACTCCATATATTATTGAGGCGATTGATGATTCTTTAAAAAGACTTATCTATCCAAGTATTGAAAGAGAAATTAGAGCAGAGCTTACAGAAACATCAGAAGAGCAAGCAATTAATGTATTTTCAATAAATTTACAAAAGCTTTTACTTCAACCACCTCTAAAAGGTAAAATGGTATTAGGAGTTGACCCTGCATTTAGGACTGGTTGTAAACTTGCAATAGTTGACAGAGAAGGTAAGGTTTTAGGTATTGATGTAATTTATCCTATTATTCATGGTGATGAAAAAATACAAGAAGCAAAAACAAAGGTTATTAAAATAATTAATCAATATGGTATTGAACTAATATCAATTGGGAATGGAACTGCTTCAAGAGAAACCGAAAAATTTATTGCTGGACTTTTAAAAGAGGCAGGCTTAAAAAATACTAAATATGTAATAGTAAGTGAGGCAGGAGCATCAGTTTATTCAGCAGGTCCAGAAGCTCAAAGAGAATTTCCTGATTTATCAGTTGAGCAAAGATCGGCTGCATCAATTGCTAGAAGATTACAAGACCCTTTAAGTGAGCTCGTAAAAATAGATCCTAAATCAATTGGAGTAGGACAATATCAACATGATGTTACACAGAAAAAATTAAGTGAGTCTTTAAATTTTGTAGTAACACAGGCTGTAAACCAAGTTGGTGTTAATGTTAATACTGCTAGCCAAGCACTTTTAATGTATGTATCGGGATTAAATAAAAAAGCAGCCGATGCAATTGTAAGACAACGTGAGGAAAATGGTAAATTTAATAATAGAAAAGATTTATTAAAAGTATCAAGTCTTGGCGGTAAGACTTATGAGCAGGCAATAGGATTTTTAAGAATTACAGACGGTGATGAAGTATTAGATATGACAAGTATTCACCCTGAAAGCTATGATGTTGCTAAAAAAATAATGGCAAAGTTTAATATTACAAAAGATATGCTTGGAAAGCCTGAAATATCTGATATTTTTGATGGAATAAATAAAGAAAATATTGCAAGCGAGATGGGAATCGATAAATATACATTCTCTGATATAATAGATGCATTTATTGCTCCACTAAGAGATCCAAGGGATGAATTCCCACAACCAATTTTAAAATCTGATATTCTAACACTTGCTGATTTAAAAATTGGAATGGAGCTTGAAGGAACAGTTAGAAATGTAGTTGATTTTGGTGCATTTATTGATATAGGGTTGCATGAAGACGGACTTTTACATATATCTAAAATAGCGAAACGATATATAAAACATCCAAGTGATGTATTACATGTTGGAGATATTGTTAAAGTATATGTTTTAAACATAGATGAAAAAAAAGAAAAAGTTGGTCTTACAATGGATAAGGATTTTATAAATCAAGAATAAAAATTATGCATACTTTGGTATGCATTTATGGAGCAGTACTCAAGAGGCCGAAGAGGACGCACTGCTAACGCGTTAGGATGAGAAATCGTCGCGAGAGTTCGAATCTCTCCTGCTCCGCCATTATTAAAATAATTAAAATTTGATAAAAATTTTAAAATATTATATATTTAAGCCATAAATATTGAAAAAATCAATTATTGTGCTAAAATTTATTAAGTAAAAGTTAAGGAGTGATTTCATGAGAACTTTTGTAAAGCTTGTATGCAGTGAGTGCAATAGTGAAAACTATTATACAGACAGAAATAAAAAAACTGTGGTTGAACCACTTGCGATGAAAAAATATTGCCCTAAGCAAAGAAAAATGACATTACATAAAGAGAAAAAATAATAATGACAGTATTCGCATTAAAGGATAAAAGAGGAGCAAAAGGTTATATCATAAACCATCTTGATAGTTCATTTTTAGTTGATCCAAAAGGAGATTTTCAATCAATTAGAAATGCTATTGGTTCAAATAGTTTAAAGGCTATTTTTTTAACTAAGGTCCAAACTAATTCCTTACCACTAATTGCCGCTTTTGGAGATGTACCTGTTTATATTTCAAATACAAATGGAACTTATGTAAATAAAATTGCTGGTGTTATGAACTTATCAATGATAAGGTTTATATTTGTTAAAGATGTAATTGGTATAAACTTACCAGAGCTTAATGTAAGACTTATTCCAGTAGTTGAAGAAGAAGTATCTGGAAGGTTGCTTGTTGCAATAAATAATATGTTTTTTATGGGAGATTTAATATTTGATGAAAAGCTAGTTAAAAAAGCGTATAGACTTGGACCAAGTAATTACTACCATAAACTTGTTAAACTTTTATTTTCTAATCCTAATAATATTATCTATCCTGAAGAAGGTAGTGCATATCCTGTAAGAAATACTTTAAAAAATAATTTAAAGTTAAGAGTTTATTTTCAATCATCAATGTAAAAAGGCTGTTAAGCCTTTTTTCTTTTCTTTATAAAAAAAGTAAAAAAAAGTTTTTTTTTTATTATTTTATCAGGAGGAGATAAGATGAAAAAAATAATAATAAGTTTTTTATTTGCATTTACCGCAATTCTTTCTATGGTATTAGTTCCTGATAAAGTATCAGCTCTAGATGTCTTTGATGGTAAAAATAGGGTAAAAACTGATATAGGAGTAAATTTTGAAAGAATAAAAAGTGTCTCAAATGGGCACTTGCTTTCATACTACACCGATGAACAATTAAATGAGCTTGCTTTAAAATATGTAATGAAAAGAAAAATGTTTGGTACAAGAATTAAAAGTTTAAATACTGCTAAAATAGATTTTAGATATAAAACCCTTTTTACCCATTCAAATATGGGATTTAAAGAAACTATGCAAGAAATTGAGATAAAAGATAGGTATCATAAAAAGCATCTTTTTACATTTGGAAGAAATAATAAATATGATTTAAAAGCAACATCAAAAGGATACTCAGCAGCAATAAATAAAAGTCTTTCACTTAATTATGAGCTAACACTTGATATTGAAAAAGTTAAAACCCAAAAAACTAAGATTACAATAGAACCAGGAATTAAATTAACTCATAGCATTGAAGGAGTTGCAACAGTAGTCAATGGCGCAATTTCTAATTACATTTTTTGGATAAGGTCTAATTATGGTATTTTTGAATATTGCGTAGTTAATAGTTATTATGAGCAAATTCTAAAGGAAAGAATTTATGAGATCTAGATTGAAGATATTACTTTCTATTTTTATTCCTGCAATAGTTATTTCTATATTTATTATTTTAGTTGTAGTTTTTACAACTAAAAAGCCATTTAAGACAAAATTATTAGTAGCAAAAAGTGAATATAACATATTAAATGATAATAAATTTATACATAGTCAGTATATTTATGAAGATAGTTATAATTCAATTTTAGATAAAAAAGGAAATATTGAAAATATTTATCTTAGAGATAAATCATATGAAAAAGAAATTACTCTTCTTGATGTAGTAAAAAATAAATCAACTATTGAAAAATATAACAATCAGCTATTTTATAAAAAAACTTATGTTTTTGATTTAGGTATATTTAATGATAATCTTTATTTAGAAAATCCAAGTATTATTTTTAATTTAAAAAATAAAAATAAATACACATTTTCAATTGGTAAATTATCAATTATGAAAGTTGATAATTTTAATTCCGATAAAAGATTCTTATTAAAAGAAAACAAGGTATTAAGTTATCATGAAGGTAGTATGGCATATATTTATAGACCAAACGAGATAAAACTTACATATGATTTAGAAGAAAATAATAAAATTGAAAATATTTACTACTCATTTGATGGTAGTTTTAAAAAGATTGATTTTGAACTTGTAAAAGAAGAAAAAGAAAAATCAATTATTCTTAAAATTAGTAAAGATGATTACTTTTTATTGAAAGTTCCTTTAATAATTGAGTTTAGGGATTTGTCAACTTCTGAAATTTATAGGAGAAATTTATCAGAATCAGAGGTGTTTAATGGAGTGTTTGCTGATCAACTACTTTGCAGGGGAGATTTAGTAAATGAAGCCGTATTTAGTAAAAATTGAAGATGTAAGTAAAAGATATTTAAAAGATAAAATATTTAATCTAGAAATTAAAGCAGGAGATTTAATAATTTTAACAGGCGAAAATGGTTCTGGTAAAACAACCTTACTTAAACTTATCTTAGGCCTTATTTTTCCAAGTAGGGGAAAGATTATTTATAAAGATTATTTAAAGATAAGTTATTTACCTGAGAAAATAAAACTTCCTGAGTATATGATTGTAAAAAATTATATAGATGATTTTAAATATGATTATATTGAAAACTATGACAAAGAATTTTTTGCAAGTTTAAATATTCCCCAAAATATAAAAATATCAAAACTTTCAAAAGGAAATAAACAAAAACTTTCAATTTTAAAAACACTATCTACAGTAAGTAATCTCTATATTTTAGATGAACCATTAACTGCACTTGATAAAGATATTATTAAAATAGTTATTAAAAAAATAGAAGAAGAAAAATCAAATGGTTCAGCCTTTATAATATCTACTCACAATAAAAAGTATTTTAAAAAATTAAATCCTACTGAGGTTATATTATGATTAAATATTTTAGGATGCATTTTATAAATTTTAAAATTAGAATGGTTTCTATTTTTATTTTAATTTTACAAATAGGCATTTCTCTTTTATTTTTAAAATTAGACGGAAGTAATATAGATGATTTATTTATGCTTGATATTAATGAATATTTTAGAAAGATAATTTTTATAAATAAAATACTTATGTTTTTATTTATTTCAATTTTAATCTATGATCATAATAACAGTTTACATATTCCTGAGATAATAAGAGTTGGAAGATTTAAATATTTTTTAAATAAGTTATTATTTTTTCTCTTTTATATATTTTATTTTTATCTAGCAATTATAATTTCTAATATTGTAATGTCAGTATTTTTCATAAAAGAATTTAATTTAAATTTGGAAATAATATTAAATTTATTTAAACCTCTGATTGATTTTACAATATTTATATTTATTGCTTTAATATTTATAAAAAGTAATAATAGAACCTTTACATTTTTAATTGTTCCACTTTTTGTTATATTAGGTATTGTATATACTGACTATAAAGATTTAATTTCTTTTTATAAATATTTAATACCAATTTCAAATAGTTCTATATATGAGGTATATAATGGATATATATATTTACTATTTTATTTTTTAATTTTATTTTTTATTTATATACTAAAATCAAATCTAGAAGATATTAAATATTAAAATAGCTTTTGCCGTGGCAAAAGCTATTTTATATTATTGTTTTGGGGCAGGTTCCATATTTTCCATAAATATATTAACAGTTTCAAGTGCTATTTCATGGTCTATAGGGCATATTGATTGCTTGAATAGATGTGTTCTTTCTTTATTGTTTATATAATCAATATAAACTATGAAGCTTGCAATTTTTAAAAGTCCTTCTTGGATAAAATATATAACAAATTTATAAATATCTTCATCAAGTTTTACTTTTGAAAGTATTTGAGCATTTTCAAGTTTTATATATTCTTGTATAAACTTAGGTAAATCGTGCCAATCATTTGGTTGTCTTACTTCGATATTTTCTACATATCCTCTTTCTTGGTATTGCTTTATTACAAAGCGAGATTTATCATTTATTTTAATATATTCATCAGGTTTTAAATTTCTAAAATTTTCAATATAAGTATCGCTTTTTTCGCTAAATTTTTTACTAAGTTCAAGATAACTTACTAAAAGTTTCATTATATCAGGCGTTAAATCTAAAAAGATTGCTGAAACACAAAGCTCAGATCCGTCACTTAATTTATTAAAATCAGCAAAATATAAAAAATCTGCTGTCTTTTGAATATATACATGTAAATTGTCTCTTTTTGCTATTAGTTTTAAATTTTTATTTATTTGCATTTTTATCTCCTATTAGTATTGTTTTAGTTGCTATTATATCTGCTTTTTCATCTAGTATATTATTTATTATAACATCTCCTAATTTAATAGGTAATTTAACAGTTATTTTATTTATTATGTCCATTGCTTTTTTAAAATTTTTTAATGATATCTCAGAAGATGATTTAACAGGAACTAAAATATTGCAATCAGAATTTATAGTTGTTGTAAGTGTTCTTTTAGGTTCTATCAGCTCTTGATTAGCAAATTTTATTCCTAATGGGCACATATAACCAGTAATTTTAAGATTATTATTTTCATCTTTTATAATCTCTAATGAACAGCCAACAGGGCATTTTATGCAAGTTAGTTTTTTCATAATACCTCCACTAATAAATCATCTTTTAAATTGTCAAAATATCTTTTTGCAACAATTATATTTTTAATCTCGCTTGGAATAAGATTTTTAACTTCTCTTTCAAATATAATTATATTTTCAGATTTAATAATAAACTTAGCTCTTTCGGCTTTTTTTAAGCATCTAAATGAAAATATGATCTTATCTATAATATTATTAAAATCAATCATTGAAGGTATTATATATTGTATATTTCCATTAAGATTTATTAAAACATTTTTTGTATTAGTAAGTTTAGAATTTATTATTGAATATTTTCCGGCAATCTCAGATTCTGCTGATACATTATCTACTAAGTCATTAACATGTAAAGAATTTCCACAGACATATATATTTTTATATTTAGTCTCATAAAATTGATTAACATAAGGTGATCTAGTTTTAGTGTTAAATTCAATTTTTAAATTTTCAAGAAGAATATTATAAGGAACTAGTCCAACTGATAAAATTAAAGTATCACATTTAATAAATTTTTTACTTTCAAAAATGGGATTTAAATTATCATCAACTTTACCATAATATATTCCCTCAACTCTTTCATCTCCTACAACTTCAAATACTGTATGAGATAATTTTAAAGGAATATTAAAATCATCAAGGCATTGGACAATATTTCTTTTTAAACCGCTTGATTCAGGCATTATTTCAAGAACCATCTTGACATTAGCCCCTTCAAGGTGAAGCCTTCTTGCCATAATTAAACCAATATCACCGCTACCTAATATAACAACTTCTTTTCCCGGTAAATATCCCATAAGGTTTACATATTTTTGCGCAACCCCTGCTGTCATTATTCCGGATTGCCTTTTACTTGGGAGTTTAATACTACCTTGACCTTTTTCAAGGCATCCAGTTGCAAAAATAATTGCTTTGGTTTTTATTTTAAAAATACCATCACAATTTAAATAAGTTATTTCCATATTTTTACATTCTATACTAAGGACAGTTGTTTTTAAAAGGGTAGTGATATTTTTATATTTTCCTAATTCATTTATATATCTTTCTGCATACTCCGGACCTGTTAGTTCTTCTTTAAAATTTTTAGTTCCAAAGCCTGGGTGAATACATTGGTTTAATACTCCACCCAAAATTTCGCCTCTTTCAAATAAAAGGATTTCTCCATTTTCCTTGGCAGCACCAATTGCTGCGGCAAGACCAGCAGGTCCTGCGCCAATTATAACAGTATCATATTCTTTCATTTAGTCTTATCTTTTAAAATAAAAGATTTACCTCCTTTTTTTGTAACTTCTAAAGGAGATATGCCAAGTTCATTTGCAATAATTTTTACAATATCATTTTGGCAAAATCCTGATTGGCATCTTCCAGCTCCTGCTCTTGTTCTATGTTTTATCTCATCAAGTGTTCTTGCAGGGATTTGAGAGTGGATGGCATTTTTTATCTCGGCAAGGGAAACTTTTTCACAGTTGCAGATAATTCTTCCATATTCTTCATTTTTAAAAATTAACTCTTTTCTTTCATAATTTGAAAGTAAGTTGAAATGTTTTGTAGAACATGTTAGGCATTTAATTTCCTTTTTATTTTTCTTTTTTAAGTTTAAATTTTTACAAATTAGTTTTACAAGCTCACTTGAATATCCAAGACATGATGAAAGACCGGGTGAATCAATTCCCAAAAGATTATAAAAATTTTTAACATCATATGCCTCGCCTATAATAAAATCTTTTTCACCTTCAATGGTTGCTCTAACGCCCGCAAAGGTTGTTATTACATTTTTCAAGGTAAGAGATGGTATAGTATTTTTAGCTTTTTCAAACATTTCTTTAATTGATGAAATACCTATTGAGTTATCATCTTTACTATTTACTCTTATTGCATTTGGGCCGACTAGTATATTTCCATCTGTTGTTTTGGTAATAAGAATACCTTTTCCTTTTTCTGTTGGTAGTTGAAATAGGGTATTTTCTGTTATAAATCCTTCTGATTTATCAAGAAGATAATACTCGCCTTTTACAGGGATTATATTATATTTTTTACTTGATACTAGATTATTTATATAATCTGAATAAAGTCCGGCAGCATTTATTATTGCTCTTGTTATAAAACAACTATCTTTTGTTTTTACTAAAAAATTATCTCCATCTTTTTCAATTTTATTAACACATTTATTAAATAAAAATTCACAACCGTTTAATTTTGCATTGTCACACATTTTAATATTAAATAAAAATGGATCAATAACACCAGCAGTCTTAGCATATAACGCCCTTTTAATATTATTATTTATTAGAGGATTTTTTTTAAGTACGAAATTTTTATTAACTATTTTTAAATTTTTAACTCCATTTTTTAATCCTCTTTCATAAAGCTCTAAAAGCATTGGATTATTTTCAAAATCAAGGACAAAAGAGCCATTCATTCTATATGGCACATCAAGCCTTTTTAAAACATTTTTTAGAAGTTTTTGTCCTAAAACATTATATTTGGCTTTTAAACTATCACAAATAGGATCATATCCTGCGTGCATAATAGCAGAATTTGCCTTAGTTGTTCCGCTTGCAATTTCTTCGTTTTTTTCAAGGATCAAGCATTTTAAATTGTACTCGGATAAATAATAAGCACAACTTGCCCCGCTTATTCCAGATCCGATAATAATTACGTCATATATCATAATTATATTATATATAAAAATAAAAAAAATAGCGTTTTCACGCTATTGAAATTGTTAATGTGCATAAGCCAAGTTCTGTTCTTAATAAATTAAGTGTGACTATTTATCTAACTTTCGTTTGCCTCTAACTTCATTTAATTATAAGCATGCCTCTACCATAATTTGAGTTGCTAGCTTGAGGGGTTTACCGCGTTTCACTTAGTAATTGCTTACTAACTCGTCTCTGTGGCACTTTATAAACCTTTTACCCATAAGGCAATTAGTTCGCCGTAATAAATTTCTTTATTCCCTAGGTTATTTTTTCCCTAGGCACAAACACTACCTGCATCTCAGCAAGTGCTAGCTTGGACTTTCCTAACAATAAAAATTGCTCAGCCACCTTCCATTAACATATATATTTTACCATAAATAATTATGAGTTAATAATTTGAGCATTATATTTGCAATATATATATATATATAATTTATTATTGTTATGAAAAGTGATTAGGTATTTATGTAAAATTTAGAAAGGAGAAAATAGAAATGGATTTATTAAATGAAAAAGAAAAACAAGTAAAATTAGCGATAATTCTTAGCTTTATTACTATTCCACTTTTTATATTAAGTATTGCTTTAGCAGTTTTTGTAATATATCCAGTATTACTAGGTAATGTTGCAGGATCAATTGCGGTTATTGCTGGTATTGGTGCACTACAACTAATTATTCTTGGTATTGCTATTGCAAGGCTTATTTACTATATAATAGTTTTGATTTATGCATTCAAGCTTGAAAATAAAACAAGTGCTATATTGCTTACTGTTGGTTTATTTTTGGGTATTGTAGGTCTTGTTGGCTTATTTATTTTACTTAATGAAATAAATCAACTTAAATTAAAAAATTCAAACCAAGAATTTTCAAAACCAGAATAATAAAAAATTTAGTTTAAATTTAACTCTAGGAATTGAATATTTTTATATTCAGTTCTTTTTATTTTTGTTTTTATCTAGTTAAAGCTTTTGCTTTACTACTTTATTATAATGATATATTTACACAAATTTTAATTTTATTTTATAATAATATTATATGGAGGAAATATGAACTTAAAAATAGAGGAACTTTTAAAAAATTTTAATCTTGAATTTGATAGTATGGAAAAAAATAAGGAAAATTTATCAGATTTAAAAAATAAATATTTATCAAGAAATGGTCTTGTTGCTAGTATAATGCAAGAAATAAGAGAAATTCCAAATGAGGAAAAACCAAGTTTTGGAAGTGATTTAAATAATGTTAAAAATGAAATAATTAAAAAAATTGAAGAGCTTGAAAAAATATTTTTAGAAAATAGTTTAAATGAGAAAATGATTAAGGAATCGCTTGATATAAATATTCCAGGAGATGATGTACCATTAGGATTTATTCATCCACTTAATCAAATATTAGATAAAGTAAAAAAATACTTTATAAAAAATGGCTATACTATTGCTGATGGTCCTGAGGTTGAAAGTGATGAGTATAATTTTGAAAGAATGAATATTCCTAAAAATCATCCAGCACGAGCTATGCAAGATTCTTTTTATTTTGATTTAAATACTCTTTTAAGAACACATACATCTCCAGTGCAAGCACGTATTATGGAAAAGAAAAATAAAGAACCAATTAAGTTAATTTGTCCGGGTAAGGTTTATAGAAGAGATTATGAGGATTCTGTTCATTCCCACCAGTTTATGCAAATAGAAGGACTTTGCATTGGGAAGGGAGTAAATTTTATAAATTTAAGAGAGACTATTGTTGATTTTTTAAAATATTTATTTGGAACTGACATAAAAATTAGAATTAGACCAAGTTATTTTCCTTTCACAGAACCTTCAATTGAAGTTGATATGCTATATAAAAATAAAAACGGAGAGACTAAATATTTAGAAATATTAGGTGCCGGAATGGTTCATCCTAATGTTTTGAATAAATCAGGCTATGAAAAATCAGGCCTTACAGGTTTTGCTTTTGGAATAGGTGTTGAAAGAATAGCGATGATTTATTATGAAATTGATGATATAAGATATTTTTACCAAAATGATATAAGATTTTTAAAGCAATTTAAGGAGGAATTCTAATGATAATTTTAGAAAGAGAATTAAAAAAAATAGTTAGTATTCCTAAAAATATTGAAGAGCTTGTTTCACTTAAAATGACAGAAGTTGAAAGTTTTAAAAAAGAAGAATTTAGTCCTATTAGTAATGTTTGCTGTGCAAATGTAATAACATGTATTCCACATCCAAACAGTGATCATATGCATATTACAACAGTTGATACAGGAGATGGAAAACTTATTCAGGTTGTATGTGGAGCAAGTAATGTTGCGGCGGGTCAGTCTGTAATTGTTGCAAAAGAAGGTGCAATTCTTCCTGGAAATTTTAAAATTGAGCCTGTAAAGCTTCGTGGTGTCGATTCATATGCTATGATATGCTCACTTAAAGAGCTTGGCCTTGATAATTTAGGACTTTCCGATTGTGATGGTATTTATGTATTTGATAAAGTTGTAAAGCCTGGATCAGATTATATAAAAGAACTTGCACTAGATGGCTTTTCAATGGATATTTCAACAACCCCAAACAGAGGTGATCTACTTTCATTATATGGTTTTGCAAGAGATCTTGCAGCATGTAATAATAAATTATTTAAAGAAGAATTTTTTAACTATAAAATAGGTGGAGCATCTAATAATTATAATGTTTTAGTGAATACTCCAAAATGTAAATATTATTCGCTTACATATTTAAAAAATTGCGAGATAAAACAATCTCCTATTTGGCTTAAATCATTTCTTATAAGAAATAATATTGTTCCACAAAATAATATTGTTGATATAACAAATTATATTATGCTTAAATATGGTACACCAGTTCATGTATATGATGCTGATAAGTTATCAAGTGATTTTAAAATTGAAATTACAGAGGCTAAAAAAGGCGATAAAATTAATACTTTACAAGAAAAAGATTATACTCTTTCAGGTGGCGAGTGTATTATAAAAGATGGTAAAGAAATAATTGCACTTGCTGGTATAATTGGTCTAAATTCTTCAAAGGTTTCGTCTAATAGTAAAAATATAGTTTTTGAAAGCGCAACTTTTGATGGTGATGATATTTTACAAACATCTCAAAATTTAAAAATTGAAACAGATGCATCTTTAAGATTTTCAAAAGGTGTTTCTATAAAAATGCAAGAACTTGCTCAAAATGAAGCCTTATATCTTTTTGCAAAACTTGCTAATGCAACAATATCTAAAAAAACAATCAAAAAGGTAAATAAAAAAGATCCTAAGATTCAAATTAAAATTGAATTGAAAGATATAAATAATTTACTTGGTACATCTATAAAAATAGATGAGGTTAGTAAAATATTTGAGAACTTAGGATTTGGATTTTTGCTTGATGGAGAAAAATATATAGTTGATATTCCAAGCTATCGTTTTGATTTAAAAATAAAAGAAGACTTAATTGAAGAGGTTGCAAGACTTTATGGGTATAACAATTTAAAAGGTGAAAAAGCCACAGTATTAGTTGAAAATTGTGATAATAAGTATTTAGATTATGAAAAAATTATAAAGGATTATCTTGTAAATAAATCATTTTATGAAATAATTAGTTATAGTCTTGTAGATGAGAAAATAAAAAATGAACATTTTAAAGGGGATAATGTTTATAAACTAATCTCACCTATTTCAACTGATCATATGTATTTGCGTTCTAAGATTTATCCATCTTTAATAAATACATATTTATATAATTTAAATAGAAAAAACACTAATATAAATTTATTTGAGATAAGCAATGTTTATACTAAAACCAAATCTAAGAAGATGTTGTCATGTTTTTTATCAAGTAGCATTAGTCCTAAAACTCATTTAAATAAATCTACAACAGATATATCATTTTACACTTTAAAAGGTATTTTAGATACTCTTTTAGATAAGTTTAATCTAAAAGCAGAATATGTAAAAACAAATCTTACTAATTTACATTTAGGCTTGCAGGCCGATGTAAAAGTTAGCGGTGTTATAATTGGGAATATTTTTAAAGTAAAGCCAACTGATGAGTATAATAATATTTATATTTTTGAAGTTGATCTTGAAAAAATATTTAGTAAAATAAAATTTACTAAACCTATATTTAAAGAATTTTCAAAATATCCAGATGTTAACAGGGATATTGCCTTTGTTTTAGATAAAAGTATAAACTACTTAGATATAGAAAATTTAATCAAAAATATAGCAGGAGAAGACTTATTAAAATTAGAACTATTTGATTTATACAATATCGACGCAAATTCGTATAGTCTTGCTTATCATTTAGTTTTTAATAATTTAGATAAAACTTTAAAATCTGATTTTGTGCAAGAAATAATAAGTAATATTATAAAGAATTTAGAAACTAAATTTAATGCTAAGTTGAGATAGTGAAAGTTTCAATATATAATTATCCGTTTACTAAACTTGAAGAACTGCTTGATGCAAATGGATTTAAAAAATTTAGAGCAAAGCAAATATTTGATTTTTTATACACAAAGCGTGTTGAAAGCTTTTCTAAAATGCATAATATCTCAAACGATTTAGTTAATTTTTTAGATACTTATTTTACTATTGATAGTTTATATCTTGAAAAAAGGCAAGAATCAAGTGATGGAACTATTAAGTTTTTATATAGACTAAATGATGATAATTTTATTGAAAGCGTGGTAATGCCGCACGATTATGGTCTAAGTATATGCATCTCAAGTGAGGTAGGATGCTCTATTGGATGTAAGTTTTGCGCATCAGGTATTTTAAAAAAGAAGCGACAACTTACAACATCTGAGATGGTTTTACAAGTTTTAGAGTGTGAAAAAAATCTCGGTAAAAAAATTTCATCTGTTGTTATTATGGGAATTGGAGAGCCTTTTTTAAATTTTGATAATGTTGAAAGTTTTATAAAAATATTAAATGACAGTAAGG
>CAUTNH010000010.1:0-24541 GCA_963540225.1 uncultured Acholeplasmataceae bacterium
CTTTTGAAAATTCATTTGAATATATTGCTAATTTATTGGGTAAAAATGTAAGAGGATATGAAACAAAAGCTAATATGTTCAAAGATTATTATATATCTGATGGAAGTAGTTATTATGCTACTACAGTTGGTGGTAAGTTTAAAGATTTTAATTTATCTAATGGAAGTAGTTTTTCTTTTGCTAAATTTAAAAAAGATGAAAACAATTCCAATAGATATATTAAAAAAACAGAAACTAGAAATAAATTTAAAATAACTATTGTAAGACCGCAAATAGCAAGACAAAATATAGACGCGAATATCTATAGAATAATGCATAATGTTATAAATAATAATGATGAAAATTTTTCACTTACAGAAAGTGATTATATAGATATTAAAAAAGAGCCAAAAACTAAAAATATAATTTATAATAATTTTGATAATTATGATTTTAAGAGTATTTTTGGAGCTTATTATAATTCATCTAATAACGGTATAATTGAAATAAATAATATAAAATATAAACTTCGTGGAATTTATGTAAGAGATAAACTAACTGGTAAGTTTTCTATTTTTAAAACATTAGATGATCTAAATAATAAAATTGATATAAAAAATAAAACCTACTTAAAAAAATCAGGAAATAATTTTAGCGAAACATTAGAGGTATATTTTCTTTTTTATAAGGAAATTGAGATAAGCTATAACTATGCCGGAAAAACTTATAACTTTAAAAAATTTCCAGAAGATAAAATAACAAAATCTGATTTTTTATCTTTTACACTAGATGATAATAAGCATTATGAAATAGATAATAATGGTGATATATCACAGATAAAAAAAGAAAATGAGCTTGAAAGATTTACATTTGTTATAAATAATATTGTTAAGGGTTCATCTGAAAATTTAGAATATATTATTGAAAAAAACACGTATAAATATAACGCTGAGGTTAGATTTGAAACTAAAAAAAGATTAGTTAAGTTTAGTGCAAAATATCAAAGCCCTGATGCTGATAATAATAGTATAATATCAAATAAGATAAAAGATAAAGATAATAAATATTATTTGTTGAATAAAGAATATATTACTTTAAAAAATGGTATAAACTATTTAAATATACCTAATATAGGAACACTTACAATTACAAACTCTAATATAGATAATAGTAATATATCTAATTATGTTATAAATTATGAACTAAAAAAATATGAACTTGAATTTTTAGATGGTGGAAGTGAATATTCATATTCTGATAATCCAGTTTTAAAATATCAAATACCTTATGGTTTAAAGCCTAGTGGATATATTGGAAGTATTCCTAATGCTAAAAATAAAAATAATATTACAACAGATAAATATACTACAGATTCTAGTAATGATTTATTTGATTTTGAAAAACCTATAAATGGTAGTATTAAACTAAAACCTAGATTTGTATTTACTATAACAATATTAAATGAAGAAACAAGTAAGGTAATTGATAAGATATTTGTTAACTCAGGCGAAAATTATACGTTAAAAAACTATGATAGTGATAAATATTTTTCAAATTTAGGAAAAATTAAAAAATATTATTATGATGGTGATAATTGGTATGCCCCTCATTATGAGATTGAATATATAGATAATGATATTACATTGAGGGCATATTTTGAAAAGCCTCAAACACTTAATATAACAGTTGATGGAAAAGATGTTTCAGATCACCCATATATAAAAGATAACCTGAGAAAACATTTAAATAATTTAATGGCTGGAAAATACTTCAAGGATGATTATCATATAGACATTCCTAAAAGCATTTTAAATTCTGGATTTACACATGAATTTAAATTTTTAAATTTTTCATATGAAAATTTAGAATATTTAGCTGATGTGAATAAGTTTAAGGTATCAAACGAATATGATTCTAATAATCAACCTAAAATCGACATAAAAACAAAATATAATTTTAAGATTAGATACCACTATGATGACGGAGATAGTGTTGATGAAATTGATAATATAACTAATTACGATATGCCTACTAATCATATAAATTATGCTAAAGAAAAAATTATATCTGAGCTAAGTTATAATAGTAGCGAATATGTATTTAAAAAATTCAGATATAATCAAGAGACAATATATCATGAGATTTTATCTGATCTTGATGAAATTGGCGTAATGGAAAAAGTAAAAATAAATACACTAGATGTCTATTATAGTAAAAAAGGAAAAGGAACACTAGTTATTGATTATTATATAATTAAGGTAAATAAACCGGAAGACTCAACTAAATTTAATGACTATGAATATATTGAATCAAGTACAAACACACTAGATGCACCTACAAATGTTAATATTGAAAACTATCCTCCATCAACCATTTCAACCTATTATGCTGACACAAATTATACGAAAAAGGATATCTCAAACAGTATCTATGGTAGCAATTATAGCGAGGGAAAAGTTGAAAGTGGAAAAATATTAAGACTTGCTGTATTTTATTCAAAAAGAAAGAAAAGTGAAATAACATTTCACTATAAAGACTATAACGGTGCTACAGAAGATACACTTTATAAGATAAATGTTGAAAATCAAATGAATTTTAATTTAAAAAATGCATTTAATCTTTTACCTGAACCTGGATATGAGCTTTGGAATGTTGCTGATATTAGAAAAGATGGTTTTGATGGTGAGATTGTTGATGTTGTTAATGTTACTAGTAGTTTAGAATATTATGTATCATTTAATAAAAAGAATCGAATATATTTAAAAGATATAGATGAAAATGATATAAAAATTGATGATAAGAACTTTATTGATACTAATAATGATTGTAAAATACCAGATATTGAAACAAATGATATTTACAAATATAAAGATAAAAGAAAATATTACGAATTTTCACACTGGTCAAAAAGTATATCAAGCCATGAACAAGATATGATTAAAAATGATACAGTAATTGATAAAAATATCACAGTCTATGCGATTTATAAAATTAAGTATAGAATAAATTTTATGCTTCACTCAGAATATAATACTCTATTTAAAGAATTTAACAATATAGAACCAGCTGACGATGAATTTAGTGAGTTTACAAAAAAAGATAATTTTAAAACATTTTATAATGCTGATTTTAGAGGTAAAGATAACTATGAAATAAATACGTTAGATGTTATAAAAAATTTAAATCTAATAAGTGATGATGGATTTGATAGCATTAAATATGGAAAAAAACTTTACCATATCAAAAGCGGTTATTTATACAAGTATAAGGATGAAAAAAATACCATAACTGGTTATTATAATGTTGAAAAAACTAGAATAAATGCACCTATTATGGTTTCTAAAATTGGTCTTAATGATAATAATGAATATATAAATCAAGAATCATTAATTCCATCAATTGCCTTTGTTCATAGAATTATTGCTAAAATGTATTTTAATGAAATGTTTATTATGCTTAATTATAAGAAAATACATAATGAATTTTTAAAAGAATTTGAGATAAATAAAGAAGGTATATTAGATAATTTATTAAACGATAGTATGTTGTATGGTACAGATTTTATTCCTAAAAAAAATAATAGTTCTTATTGCAGTCAAAAAGTAGAAATTAAAAAAGAATATAATGACTTAACTGGAACAGATATAATAAATAAAAGAACATATGACATATATAAATTTACTGCTAATGCTGTATATGAGTTAACATTCTTTAAATCATAATATTTAATAAAAAAGAATCAATAGAGTAAATCTATCGATTCTTTTTTCTTTCTTTAATAATTTTTTTAATAGTATCATTTATGGCCTTAATTTTTAAATTGGCATTTTCATTGTTTAATTTAATCTTATAATTGATATTATTTATTGTATTATAAAAAATATTTTCATAATTTTTTTGTTCTTTTATAAGTCTGTTTGAAAGATTTTTTCTATCCTTTTTTAGATTTTGATAATTTTTAATAATAGTATTTTTATTTATTTCATTTTGATTTATTATTTCATTATTTAAATCATTTATATTTTTAACAATCTCAGATTTATTATATATCATATTATTTTTAAGATTATAAAGATTATTATAATTATCAAGTTGATGTTTTCTTTTCATATCTAAATCATTTTGAGTTGAGTTTTTTTCACTAAATACAGCATCTTTAATTATTTCTTGCTCTTTTTGCTTATTTTTAGAAATTATATCTTTAATTTTCTTTTTTTCGTGAATCTGGCTTTGGTTAGTATTTTTGAAATTATTTATATTTCTTATAAGTGTAATAGTATTCTTCTTTTTGGCAAGTTCTTTAATTATTTTTAAATTATCATATATACTTGATTTATATATTTTAGAAAGATGTAAAAATCTCGAATAAATTATATCGGAGTTTTTATTATCTATTTTATAAAGGTTTCTAGTAAATAAATTTGCAATTTTATTTATTTTATTTATCATATTATATATCTTATAATTATATAAGTTATATAATCTTTTACTATATAATATTATATTGATAGATTTTTTAAATAGCTTATCAGTTTTATTTTTATCAATTCTTTTAATAATTAAATCGGAGATAATTTGTTTTAGATTATCTATTTTTTTACTAAATTTATTATCTAGTTGAAAGTTTATTTTTTTAATATTTTCTAGTATTAAATCAAATTTTTCAAATGCTTTATTTGTTTTTTTATCTAATGTTATATCGATATCTTTTATGAAGTTATTAAGATAGGTAAGAATATCATTATTTTTTTCAAGTAATATATCAATATAGTGCCCTTTTCTAATAAGTTCTAACTTTCTTAATTTATAAATATTTAAGTTATCATATTTTTTATTAAGAAGAGCCTTATAGTCAATTTGGGTTTGTTTAGATTGTTCATTTTTTAATTTTACTAGTTTAATAATTTGTTTTTTTAAATTATCAATTGTTATATTTTCATTTTTGATGTTTACATCAAAATTATTTATATCAATAATAATTTTTTTGCTATCTTTAATATAGTTTTGCTTATTAGCCTCTACTTTATTTAATATCTTTTTAATGTAGTCTTTAATGCTTGTTAAAAAATCTAGGGAGTATGTTTTAAGATAATCTTTAATTGTTTTATTTATATATCCTGAAAAATAATCATAAATCCTATTTAATATATAACTAGAATTTGTTATTAAATCATCAGTAATATTTTTTGAAGAATTTAAATATTCAAGATATGAATCACTTAAATATGGAAGTTTTTTATAAAGTGTTAGTGCAATATTAAAATTATTATAAAACTTATCTATAAGGCTTTTTAGGATTTTAAAGTAGTTATCGTATATTATATTATTTATATTTTTAATGTTTGAAAAAACATCAATTTGGAATAAAAAAACATTTTTTCTTATAAGTTTATTTGATTTATATTGAGAGTTTATATTAAGTTTTTTAATATCGTTTATTTTAGATTGTAAATCTATATCAAGCTCATTTTCTTTATATTTAATCTCATCAGATACATTTTCAAGAGTATTTTCATTTTTCTTTTTATTATTTAAAAGATTAAATTCTTCTATAAGTTTTTCAAGAATAAAATTTAATCTATTTATCTCAATAGATATCTCGTTTTTTAAAAGATTGGTATTTTTAATTCTTTTTTGATCGATTGATTGTCTTTGGAAAATTCTATTATTTTCTTTTATTAAATAATCGGTAGTCTCTTTTTGCAAAGAAATTTTATATGAAACGTCATTTTCTAGCTTTTTTATTTCTTCATCTTCAATTTGAGTTTTTTTAAGACATATTGTTCTTGCTTTTGTTCTTGATAAATCCATATCTTTAAGAATAAATCTTTTTATAAGAGATATTAAATCAAGTTTTGTCTTATATTTATTTAGATAATATTTTTCATAAATTTGAAAAATTTTATCCAAATCATTCATGAAAAATTTTAACTTTCCTTCTTTAATTTCATACTCAGATAAAAACTTTTCAAGTTCTAGATTATTTATTTCATCATCAGATCTTTTATTAAAGATAAATTTAGCCATATCTTCTTTTTTGATTTTTAAGATATTATTTAAATCTTCTTTTTTTAAGGCTTCATAAGTATTTTTATAATTATTAAATTCTTCTTGATTTTTTTTAATTATTTTATTAATTTCAAAATTTCTTTTATGAAAGTTTAAAATATTTGATTGCTCTTCTTCTTGAATTTCTATCAAGCTTTTTTGCTCTATTTCTTTTAGGTTTATTTTTTCAAGATTTATTTTTTCTAATTCTATTTTTTCAAAGTCTCTTATTTTTAAAATTTTTTCTTTATTATCTTTTATTATTTTTTCAAATTTAATATCTTTAGTATCAATTAAAAAGTTTATTGCATTGTTGTAGTTTTCTTTTATTTCTTTTTTATCACTATTTAACTTTTTTAAATTTGAGACATATTCTTTTAAATTTATTTCTATTTTTTCATTTTTTATCTCTTCTAATTTTTTATTTTTATTTTTTATAACAATTGTAATATTTTTTAAATCATCTTGCAGTTTTGCTTTCATATTTTGTGTGGTCTTAATGATTGTAAAAATACTTTCCTTATTTTTACTCTTACTTAAATTAAAACCATCACTTATCTTTTTATTTTTTAATTTAAGTTCATTTTTTATATTGTTATAAAATGAATAAAATTCTAAGTCTTTATTATATTGCAGTTTTGAAAGATTATCTAAATCTTTTTCCAGTGTTAAAGGTTGAAATTCATTTTCTAATGATATTTCATTTATTTTTTTAATTTCATTAATTTTTTCTTCTATATTTAAATAATCAACCATCAATAAGAAAGCCCATAAGTTTCAAGGGCATCAATTACAAAAACAATTCCTTTGTTGGGATCTTTTATTTGCATTTTCTCATTTATTCCAGATACAACTTTATCTTTTATATCATTTTTAACAACAATTAAAACAATATCTTTTTCAGGTTCTATTTCAAAGTTAAATATTTTAGTAATATTATTTTTTCCGCCACCTCTACCTTTTATTATGGTGGCACCTTTTGCTCCTAGTTTTGTTGCACAATCAACAACATCATTTCCAAGGTCCTTATCGACTATTGAAATTATTATTTTATCCATTTTGTTACTTCCTTCTTTTATGTTATTTTTAAAATCATTGGAACTTTCATAAATTCCATGTATTTCACTAATTCTATTTGTAAATATTATTCCACGGTGTTTTTTAGTTATATCTATTTTGTTTTTTATATTTTTTAAAGCATTATCGCCAATATTTTTTCTTGCAATAATTAAAATTATTTCTTTATTTGAGTTTGAAAAACCAAGAAATTTTAAAAACTTACTTTTAACACTACCAAACCCAGATAGTATTGTTGAGCCATTTATTCCTGATTTATATGCTTCATCAAGAATTTGTTTACTGAATTCTTCAAGTGTAATTAGTGTATATAATATATAATCAGTCATTATTTTACTCCTTTTTAATTATTTTTATATTTTGATAAATTCCTAAAATTAAAATTGAAATAATAGGAACAGCTGATACAATTGCAATACTTCCAAATAAATTTTCAATATTATTATTTTTTTGAAGTCCTTGGATAAATGAAAGGATGAAAACAGATGTTAGAGGACCTGAGGCAACACTTCCTGAATCAAATGAAATACCATAAAATATCTCACTTGTAAATGGTAGTAAAATTATAGCAATTAAATAAAGTGGCATTATGATATAGATAATATTTAAATTTAGATATGCTCTAATTACTATTATAGCCATTGCAATACCGACTGAAATAGATAATAAAATTATAATTGTTCTTTTTTTAATTGTTCCATAAGATGCTTTGTAAATCTCGCTTGCAAGAACTCTTCCAGAAGGCTCAGCAACTACAACCGCAAGACCAATTAAAATGGATAGAAAAATTTTAATATATATAGAAAAGGTTTTAAGTTTTAATCCAAGATATAGGCTATAATTTATATATCCTATATTGCTTGAAAGCAAAAACAAAAATAAACCAATAAAAATATAAATAAATCCTTTAGATAATTCTATAATCTTATTTTTTTTAAACTTAAGCATAAAAATATCAAGTATTATAAAAATTATAACAAAAGGTACAACTGATACTACTGTTTGAATTAAGTATTTTGGACTATTTTTTATAAAGGGTAAAAAGATATTTTCACTATTTATAACATCATTTTCTAAATTATTATAATCATTAAAAGCACTACTTTTAAATATAAAATATAAAAGTGCACCAATTAAAGCACCAACTGAAATAATTGCAACAAGTCCAAAACTGTCATTAAGCGATTTTTTAGTTTTATTTTTACTTAATCCAATACCTAAACTTAGTACAAAAGGAACAATTATTACCCCTGTTGTAGCAGATCCTATATCATATGAAATTGAGACTAAATTATCATTTAATATTGAAAGTATAACCTGCAGAATAAATGCTATTATATACATTATAATAATCGTATATTTAATGCTAAGATTAAAAACAAGCCTAATAATTGCAATAAGTAAAAAAACTCCAACTGATATTGCTATTGTAAAAATTAAGAGATACAAATTTATCGTCTTTGAAATACTTGCAACCTTGTAAGATACTATATATAAATCAGGTTCACAAATAGTAATTATAACTCCTATTGTTGCAATTATTGGCACAATAAAATAAAATCTTTTTTTTAGTAGTTTACTACCCAGTTCCTCACCAAAATCTAGAATAGAAAAATCAAGACCTATAAGTAAGAAAAAAAGAGCAATAAACATAATAATATTAGATATAATAAACTGAAATAATAAGTTTAAATTTATATCTTTTAAATATAAATATAAGCCAAGCTGAATAATTAAAGAAAGAAAAAAAAGAGGTGAAAGCATAATTAAAATATCTTTAATTTTTCTTAAAACAATATTCATTTATTATCAGCCTATTTTTTATAAATATATAATTTATTATACCACTAAATAATATAAAAATGAATATTTAAATATATTGTTAAATATAGTAAAAAATGTTATTATATATTGTATAAAGAAGTGAAAGTAACATATAAAAATAAAATTTATATTGGCGATAATTTAAGAATAATGACCTCTGAAAAGTATAAAAAATACTATGCGTGCAAGACTAACTAGTCTTGCGCGACAATAAATATAGACAAATTAGTTCGGTTAATAAATTATAAAAGGATGGTAAAATGATAAAAGCAATTATTTTTGATTTAGATGGAACGCTACTTAACTCGGTATCAGATATAAAAAATGCACTAAATTATATGCTTAGAATAAATAATATTAAAAATAAATTAAGCAAGAAACTTCTTTTAAAACTACTTGGTAATGGCTCATATAATTTAGTAAAAAATGTTGTTGAGCATTTTAAATGTGATTTTAAAGATAAATATTTAAATGATTATTTAAACTACTATAAAGATTATTTGCTTGTAAAAACCAAACCTTACAAAGGAGTAATTAAATTATTAAATGTTTTAAATAATAAAAATATTAAACTTGCAGTATGCTCAAACAAAAATAATAATGATGTTGTTAAAATATGTGATAGATTTTTTAAAGACAATATTTTATTTAAAACAGGAACAATAGATAATATGCCAATTAAACCTGACAAGTATTTACCTAATTTATGCATTGAAAAATTAAATGCTAATATAGATGACACATTATATATTGGGGATACTGAAGTAGATTTTTTAACCGCTAAAAATTCTAACCTAGATTTTATATGTTGCTTATGGGGATTTAGAAGTTATAAATTTTTAAAAGACTACGACATTAAAAATTATGCTAAAAAGCCAAGTGATATAATTAGAATAATTAAAAAAATAAATAACAATTTAAGCATTTATTTTATTTAATAATTTAATATTTACGGGAAGTAGCTTAGCTTGGTAGAGCGCTTGGTTCGGGACTAAGAGGTCGCAGGTTCAAATCCTGTCTTCCCGATAAAATAAATTTAAAAATAAAACTAAAACAAATATTATGATATAATAAATATGTTAATGTTTAACTATTTGGAGGTATTATGATTACAACAGCAGACTTTAAAACAGGTATGACAATATCATTTGATAATAATGTATATCAGATTATAGAATTTCAACATGTAAAGCCTGGAAAAGGTGGAGCATTTGTTAGAACAAAATTAAGAAATTTAAGAACTCTTGCAGTAATTGATCATACATTTACAGCAGGCGAAAAACTAGAAAAGGCTCAAATTGATAAAGTTTCAATGCAATATCTTTATCAATCAGGTGAACAATATTATTTTATGAATATGGAAACATTTGAGCAAATTGAAGTTGAGGCTGCTCAAATTAAAGATCAAATTAAGTATTTAAAAGAGGGATTAAATGTTGAGATAATGTATTATGGCTCAAGCGAGATATTAGGAGTTATCCTTCCTGAAAAAATAACTTATGTTGTTGCTGAAACTGAACCTGCAGTTAAAGGTGATACTAAAACAAGTGCATTAAAAGATGCTAAAATTGAATCGGGCTTATTAGTAAAGGTTCCACTTTTTGTAGAACAGGGAGATTTAATTGTTATTTCTACTCAAACAGGTGAATATGTTTCAAGAGGTTAATAATTGCTAGTAAGCTTTTACTAGCTTTTTTAATTGATTATGGAAAGATTAAATAAAGTAATTGCTAAATCAGGAGTATGTTCAAGAAGAAAAGCCGATGAGTATATTTTAAATGGTGATGTAAAAGTTAATGGAGTTATTACAGATAAGCTTGGGACTTTTGTAAAAAAACAAGATGAGATTAAAGTTCTTGGAAAAATAATTTCAAAAGAAGAACTTGTATACTACTTACTAAATAAACCCAAGGGAGTTATTTCATCTGCAAGTGATGAAAAAAATAGAAAAACCGTTTGTGATATTGCAAAAGAGCAGGGTATTGAAGAAAGAGTATATCCTGTTGGAAGGCTTGACTATGATAGCACTGGTTTGATTATTCTTACAAATGATGGTAGTTTTGCAAATAAGATAATGCATCCAAGATATATGATTGAAAAAGAATATCTTGTAAGAATTGATAGGATAATATCTGAGTATGAAATAAAAAAATTAAATCAAGATAAAAAAATAACACTTGATGGTAAAGTTTATAACTTTAAAAAAATAAGAAAAGTTGAGATAAAAAAATCACCGCTTTCTATGCTTCTTGAAATAATTATATCCGAGGGTAAAAACCATGAGGTAAAAAATATATTTAAAGCATTAAATGCAAATGTATTAAATCTTACAAGAATTAGAATAGGCAATATTAAAATTGATACCATCGGTAGGGGGTATTTAAGAAAGCTTAAAATAAAAGAAATAAAAGATTTAAAAAATGTTTAAAAGTGTTATAATAAATTTTAGTGGAGGATATTAAAATTGAACTTTAAATTAGCGATTGATGGACCCGCTGCAAGTGGGAAGTCAACAATATCTAAACTAATTGCCAAAAGACTAAATTTTGTGCATATTGACACAGGAGCGATTTATCGTGCCGTAGCCTTTTATGCCCTTTCAAATAATTTAGATACTGATTTGGAAGGTTCATTTGATTATCTTGATAAAATAAAAATAACTTATAAAAATGATTCAATTTATCTAAATGATCTTGATATAACAAAAAAAATTAGAACACCCGAAATAAGCAATTTGGCATCAAAAATATCAGCATATAAAATAGTAAGAGATAAATTATACCATCTTCAAAAAAGACTTGCTAGTGAAAATAGTTTAGTTGTAATGGATGGGCGTGATATAGGAACTGTAATTTTACCAGATGCCGATTTGAAAATTTTTCTAACTGCAACTCTTACAGAAAGAGCTAAAAGAAGAAAAAATGAAAAAGGTTATAAGGGAATAAAAGATATAAATAAAGTTATATCAGAAATATCAAAAAGAGATGAAAATGATAAATCAAGAAAACAATCCCCTCTTAAAATGGCTGATGATGCTATTTTAATAGATACAACTAATATGAGTATAGAAATGGTTGTAGATAAAATAATAAAACTTATAAAACAAAAGGAGAAATAATATGAATGATAAAAATAATGTAATGGAACAATTCCTGGCTGAATTTGATAAAAATCAAATTAATGTAGGAGATACAGTGGAGGCTGTGGTAGATAAGGTTGAAGATACAACTATTTACCTTGATTTAAACGGGTATGCTCAAACAGAAGGAAGAATGCATTTAAATGAATATACAAACAATCAGGATATAAAAACATTTAAAGGACTCGTAAGAAAAGGACAAAAAATTACAGCAGTAGTTCAAAAAGTTCAAGACGATCCTGCATTAATTTTACTTTCAACTCGTCCTTTAAATAAAGCAAAAGAGCAAAAAGAAATAACTGAGCTTTGTGAAAAACAGACTAAAATTAGCGGAGTAATAAAATCTTTTAATAAAGGTGGAGCATTAGTAGCGTATAAATCTTATGAGATTTTTATTCCTTTTAATAATCTTGATTTTAATATTACTAAAAATCAAAATGAATATTTAAATAAGGAAATTGAGTTTATTATTCAAGAGGCTAATTTTATGCGTAAAATGCCAAAACTTGTTGGAACTCGTAGACCAATTTATGAAGCAGAAAAAAAGCAAAAGCAAGAAGAATACCAAAAATTACGTGAAGATGAAATAAATAAAATTAGTGAAGGTGATATTCTTTCAGGAGTTGTTGTTGATGTAAAAGAACATGCTGCACTTGTTAAATTTGAAACAATCACAGGTCTTTTAAGATTGAGTCAGGTTTCGCATATAAGAATTAATAAAATAACAGATAGAATAAATTTAGATGATAAGGTAAGAGTAAAAGTATTAAAAAAAGATGGCTTTAAGCTTGATTTATCAATTAAAGCGTTAGAAGAGACACCGTTTGAAATATTTAAAAAAGATGTAAAACAAGGCGATAAAATTACAGGTGTAATTGCTCAAAAACTCCCATTCGGCTTTTTTGTTAAACTTCGTGAAGGTCTTGTTGGTTTACTTCATAGAAATGAATTTTCTTGGGATCCAAAAGATACTTTTAAAAACCAGGCTAAAATTGGTGATGAGGTATTAGTAAAAGTTTGTGAGATAAAAGATGATAAAGAACAAATTGTTTTATCAAGAAAAGCATTAATTGATAATCCATGGGAAAATATTAAGTTTGAAAAAAATGATAATGTTGAAGCGGTTATTGATTCTTTTTTAGATGATAGAGTTATTGTATATGTTGGAAATATAAAAGCATATATTTTAAATATTGAAATGGATTGTAAAGATGCTCCAAGCAAGGTCTATCAAAAAGGTGAAAAAATAATGGCTAAGGTTAAATATATAAATACCCATTCTTGGATTTTAGAACTTTCACAAAAAAGATATACAGATGAAATATTAGAAAAAGAACTTCAAGAATCTGTAGAGAAAGAACTTGCTAAAAATAAAAAATAATGCCTTATAAAGTTGCAATACTTGGTAGGCCTAATGTTGGTAAATCAAGTTTATTTAATTGTTTAATTGAACAAAGAAAAGCAATAACAGATGATGTATCAGGAACTACAATTGACAGATTATATGGAAGTGTTTCATATCTTGGAAAAACTTTTTCAATAATTGATACAGGTGGTCTTGAAATTGAAAAATCTAAATTTAAAGATGAAATTCATATGCAAGCGCAATTTGCTATTGATGAGGCTAATTTAATAATTTTTCTAACAGATGTTTTAACAGGTATTACAAATGATGATTATTATATTGCATCTCTTATAAATAAAAGTAAAAAAGATGTTGTTGTATGCGTAAATAAAGTTGATAATGAAATTTTAAATCTTGATTCATATGAATTTTACTCGCTTGGTTTTTCTAATGTAATAGCAATAAGCACAAAGCAAAGAATTGGCATTGGAAATTTATTAGAATATATTTGCAAAAAAATAGATAATAAAACAGATGATAAAGATTCTAATTATATTAAGTTTTGTATTTTAGGAAGAACAAATGTTGGAAAATCTACACTTTCAAATACAATTTTAAATCAGGCAAGATCGATAGTATCAGATAAAAAAGGAACGACAAGAGATATAATTGATACTCCTTTTAAAAGAAATAAAAAAGATTATTTAGTAATAGATACAGCAGGTATTCTTAGACCTGGTGGTCTTTATACGAATTTAGAAAAATATGCCCAAATAAGATCTCTTGATGCAATAATGAGATCTGATGTTGCAATTTTACTTCTTGATGCAACAGAACCAATTACTGAGCTTGATAAAAATATCGCAGGATATATAAAAGAAAATAATAAAGCGGTTGTAGTTTGCGTAAATAAGTGGGATTTAGTTGAAAAAGAAAACAATACCACAAAAAAATTTCTTGAAAAAATAAGAGAAAATTTTAAAATGTTTCAATATGCAGATGTTGTTTTTATCTCTGCTAAGGAAAAAGAAAAAATAAATGATTTATTTAACGCAATTGATAGAGCATATGAAAGTTATCATTTAAAATTTAAAACAAGTATTCTTAATCAAATACTTGCAAAAGCAATCACAGTAAATCCTGCTAAAATATTTAATAATGGTCAAGCAAGATTTAAATATATTACTCAAATTTCAATAGCACCCCCAAGATTTAATCTTTTTGTAAATAATAAAGACTATGTTCATTTTTCCTATTTGAGATATTTAGAAAATGAGTTTAGAAATTATTTAAATCTTGTAGGAACTCCAATTGTTTTTGAACTTGTAGAAGGTGAAAAAGATGAATAAAATAGGAATTGTAGGCTCTGGTGCTTGGGGAACAACACTCGCTCAGGTTTTAGTTGATAATAATATAGATGTTCTAATTTATGATTTGGATATAGAAAAAATAAATAAGATAAATAGTCAAATTCATCCGAGTTTTAATTTATTTATTTCAAAAAAAATAAAGGCTACAAATAACCTTGAAGATATAATTGAATTTTCAAATAATATTTTACTTGCAATACCTAGTAAGTTTGTGAAGGATTTTTTATTTAATTTAAAAGAAAAGTTAAATAAAGATAATAAAAAAATAAATATAATAAGTGCTGTAAAGGGTATAGATGTTGAAACATCTAAAACAGTATCTGAATTAGTATATGATGTGTTAGGAGATAATATATTAAATTTTGCAACAATATCAGGACCATCACATGCTGAGGATGTTATTTTACGAAAACCAACACTTCTTACATGTGCTAGCATAAATTTGGATTTTTCAAAAGAGTGTCAAGAAAGTTTTTCAAATTATGATTATTTTAGAGTTTATAGTTCAACTGATTTAATAGGAGTTGAGTTATGTGGTAGTTTTAAAAATGCAATATCAGTTGTATCTGGCGTTATGCAGGGACTTGATTTCGGTGATAATGCAAGGGCAGCACTAATTACAAGATCACTTTCTGAGCTTGAAAGACTTGTAATATCAAAAGGTGGATTATCGCAATCTGTTTATGGTTTAACAGGACTAGGTGATTTAATTGCTACTGCATCAAGTTATAAATCAAGAAATTTTAGAGCAGGAATAAGTTTTTCAAAAGGTCTTGAAATATCTGAAATTTTAAAAAATGAAGATCAGACAATTGAAGGCTTTAGAGCAGTTAGTGCATTTTATAATATGAGTGTTAGAGAAAATATTTCAATGCCTATAATTTGTGAGGCTTATAATGTAATATATAATAAAATAGATATAAAAAACGCTTTGAAGAATTTATTAGAAAGAAAATTAAAGGAGGAATAAATATGACAAAAGCAGAGCTTGTAGTAATTATTTCAGAAAGAACAGGACAAACTCAAAAAGTAGTTCTTGATGTAATTGATAATTTAACTGATGTTATAACTGAGACATTAGTTGAATCTGATGAAAAGGTAGTTCTTACAGGATTTGGAACTTTTGAAGTTAGAACAAGAAAAGAAAGAAATGGTAAAAATCCAAGAACAGGTGAAGAAATTATAATTCCTGAACAAAAATCGCCTGCTTTTAAAGCTGGAAAAATCTTAAAAGAAGCCATTAAATAATGCCTGATTTATTTTCATTAATTCTTGAAAATAAAATAGAGGATTTAGAAAAAAATTTAAACTCCGATAATATAAATAAGGTAGATCTAAAAGGAAGAACCCTGCTTTTTTATGCTGTTTCAAATATGTGAAATGTTATTTCAAAAAGGAATAAATCCAGATATCAAATGCCATAATGGCGAAAGTGCTATATTTGATAGTGCAAGAAGAGCAAATTTAAAAATACTAGAAATTTTTATTAAAAATGGTGTCAATTTAAAAATAAAAAATAAAAATGGCGAGACAATTTATCATCTGGCTTATTTAAAGGCAGATGATAAATATATAAACGAGTTAAAAAAAACTAATATAAATTATTTAGATGAAACTTTGCTTGGACAAAATATTTTACATTATGCAATTTTAAGTAAGAGACTTGATTTGGTTATAGAAGTATCTAAAAATATTACTAATTTAGATAAGCTTGATTTGCTTGGAAATAGTTATCTTCACTATGCCGCAAAAACTGGTGATAAAAATATATTTGAATATTTTTTAAAAAATAATTTAGATATAAATTCATTAAATACATTATTTGAAACGCCTCTTTTTAATGCGGTAAGATCTAATAATCTTGATCTAGTAAAATTTATAATAGAAAAAGGATGCTATTTGCAGGTTAAAAATAAGGACTTTAAAACTGCAAGAGATATAGCAATTATAAATAATCTTGATATAGTTAAATACTATCTTGATGGTTATATACAATCTTTAGAAAATAAAGTTATTGAATCAGAAGATGCAATTATTATTTCGGTATTAAATAGAGATTATTGGACTTTGCAAGATTTAATACTTCAAAAAAAGAATATTAGTCATAAAAATAAATTTGGTTTTGATGCTAAATATTATGCTAAAAAATACCGTTTTAAAATGTGTTTAGAACTTTTAGAAAATAAAAAATAAATATTCCATAATTAGTAAAAGGCTTTGAGTAAATATCAATTCCTTAAAGCCCTTTTAGATTATTTTTTGGCTCTATCGTATAGTCGTTGCTTGTTCTAAAAAAACTCACAACAACTTAATGTCACGCATATTATAGCATTTTTATTTTATCAAAATAATTCCTTATATCATATAAAATATGGTATAATAAATAAATCAAAAAAACAAAAAAAGGAGAAATGTAAAAAATGAAAAAAGTACTATTTTTATTACTTGCAATACTTTCACTTGGGGTTTTATTTGCTTGCGGCAAAGGAGTTACTAATGAGGGTATTGTAAATAAAGAGTATGTAAAAGAGGCTTTAAAGCACAAAGAAACTGTTTCAAAACCTATGAAAAATGACAAGATTAAGGGTAAGTTAATTCGTGAAAATGGTGAATATCACCTTTATAAAAAAGGTAATGAATTATTCCTTGCTCATATTAGTGGAAAAATGGTTGAGATTAAAAACTTGGACTTTAATGATACTGACTATGAAGTTTCAAATTTAGGAAATAAGGAGTATCTATATATACGTGATAAGAAAAACAATATAGATCTTATTTACTCTTTTTTAACAGGTGAAAAACTTCTAGAGTTAAAAGACCAAGAAGTTATAGATGGCAATACAGTAGTTTACCTTAAAGATTTTTTTTATAAATCAATTACTGTAAAGGTGCATCATACAGACAAAGTAACTAAATACTATTTTGAAAATTTTAGAATAGTTGAAAGACCTACTCAAGAAATTAAAAAAATTGATATAGATAAAGCTGAAGAAAGCATTAAATACTACAATGATAATGGAGAATTACACGATATTATAAAACTTCCATTTCTTGATTATAGAGCAGAAAATGTAAATGCTTATGAGTTAGAAAACAAAAATTTATTTATCCAAACATATCGTGAGGTTGAATTAAACAATACTGAAAAAGGAACTGATCTTACATATGATTACTACTATGAAAGATCTGGTAAGATTGTAAGAGTAAGACAAAGACAATATATCTACGATTACAAGAAAAAAGAACTTAAACAAATTCATACTGATTATACAATTAACATGGTTATCGCAAATACTAAAGATAAGGTAACTAATCTTAAAAAATATAACAATAGTGTTTCAAATATTGCATCATTTCAAAAAATCAATCCAAAGACTAAAGAAAGAGAAGATAAACTTTCTCGTGCCACAATTGATAACTTCGGAAATATAAAAAAATATTTAAATACTGAATATGAACTAATTTATTCATCAGAAAATGTCTACTATTTAAACTATTTTAACTCTGAAGGAATTAGAACAGTTGGAAAAAATTCAGAATTTTTCGAGGGAGCAAATAGCAGAATTTATCAAGTTATTGCTAATAGATATCTTGCTCTTAGAAGCCTTGCAAGAGTAAATAAATCTGATAGACAAGATATCATTGATTTATATGACCTTGCTGAGAATAAATACATTTTTAAAAACTACCAAGTTATTAGCTATGCTTCTGAAATTTCACTGCTTTTAAAAAGTGATAAAGGTGAATATTATTTCTTTCATAATGGAAGTTTAAAAAAAGTTGATGGCAAACTTGATTTTGTTTCTAATATTGATTATTCAAAAGGATCATTTATAGCATACTTTAAAAAAGACAACATTATATCCGTTTATAATTTATTCGGTGATTTAGTATCTAAATACGATAGCACTCAAACTCAAGACTTTGATTTAAAGGCAAGAAATAGTAAAACTATTGTAAATAAAAATAATACTACAACTACTTATTATTTTTTTGAGGTAACCTATAAAAAATTAGTTGATGGAACGCCTACTGAAGTTCAAGAATTTTTCTTCTTTAACAGAACTATAAGTTCCTTAGATGCTATATTTTAAGGAGGCAATTTATGAAATTTAAAAAAATATTTTTAGGTATTTTAGCCACTCTTTCTATCTTTACATTTATTGGCTGTAAAAAAAGTCAAAATGAAAAAGAAACTATTGAAAAAATTAGACAAGATATACTAAAGAGTGAAAGATTTAATATTAACGATTTTAAATCGGCACAAAAAAAATCTTACATAAAAAAAGTAAGCGCTAATGAATTTTTAACAAGTGATAAAGATTTATATAATGATAATGAACTCTTATATGAATTTGATAATGAAAATAAAAAGCATATATTCCGCAATATAATAAATGGCAAACAATTTGATTTTGATTCTGAGAAATTTACTATTGCAAATTATGCTGCTGCTAATTACATTCTGCTTTACGATAAAGATAACACATACTATTTTGTAAGTAAACTTGATGGAAAAATTCTTTTAGAAATTAAAGATGCAACACTTTCATCTAATCCAGATAAAAATAAAATTACTCAAAAAAATAAAATGGCTACTTATAATCGTCAATTTGTAGATTTTGTAAAATCTCATAATGAGAGTAGTCATGATGTAAAATACTACTACTTTCATAATTTTGAATTAGTAAAAGATGTAGAAAAATTCCAAAAAGACATATTTGAAACTGAGAAAAAAGGTCTAGATGTTAGATACAATACAAGTAGTGCTACTATTAGTGTAGATGGAAAGTTTTATGATTTTATAAACTTTAATAACATGATCAGTAATTATTATGTACTTGAAAACAATAATATCATATTTAAATCAACCAAAAGACTAATGGCCAATTTTAATATAAATAAAAATAACAATGACATAAAAAATTATTATATTGAAAGAGATGGCAGTGCTTATTTATACCATACATACTTATACGATTTTAAAAACAAGCAACTTAAAGAAATTGACCTTCCTTTCATGATTGAAGAAGTTTTTAAAAATGAAAAAGACTCAGAGGGAAAATTGACTTTTTCTAATAGCAAAATAAAAAATTTAGTCTTAATTAGAATGATTGATCCTGAAACTAGACAACTTGCAACTGCAGATTTAGTTGTAGCTGATAACTACTTTAAAAATATAATTAAAGTAACTACTAGAACCCCATATGAAATGACTAAAGTTGCTGAAAATAGATACTTAGTTAGAGAAGAAGCTAACTACTCTCTAATTGATAAAAAAGGAAATGTTATAAGAAACTTTTCAAGCAAAAATGTGGTAGCTGTTCACAATCAATATCTAGTTGTAAATAACTCAGGTAAACCTATTAGCAACACTAACCATAAAATTGATATTTATGATTTATTAGAAGGAAAATATATTGCTAAAAATTATTATCTTGCAAAATCTTCAACTGGTATTGAATTGGAAAGAAATGTCTTTTATAATGAAAACTATGAACCAGTTTTATTAGTAAACAATCCTAAAAATCCTTTCGTTAAAGTTAAAGGTAAAATATGGTCTAATAAAAACCTTCCGCTATATAGTTTCACAGATGGCACTAATTTATACTTATACCATAGAACTGGCCAGCTTATAGCAGAAATTCCGGATTTAAATAAATTTAAAACATATTCTTTAGATTATTCAACTTTTTCAAATTCATCGGATCCCTACTCTGACTATACTAATTACACTTTAATTAAATATACATCTAGCGATAATAAACGTCACTATATTATATTTAAACAAGAAGTGTCTTACAAACTTGAAAAATAGTTTAAATATCCCAAACGCAATTTTGCATTTGGGATATTTTTAATCATAGCAAAAAGGCTGTAGAGTGTTTTAAAATCTACAGCCTTTTGATTAATTTTTTTGAAGGACTAAATCATTATTTAAATAAGATATTATATATTTATCTTTAATTTTTAACTCGCCACTTATTATTTTATTTGCAATAAATGTTTCTACTTCTCTTTGAATAAATCTTTTAATAGGTCTTGCACCATATGATATGTCAAAAGCCTTATTTAAAATATAAGTAGTTATATCGTTTTTAAATTCAATTACATAATCATCTTTTTTTAATTTACTAGATAATTCATCAAGCATTTTATTAACTATCTTTTCTTGGATATTCTTTTCAAGTGGATTAAATAATACAATCTCATCAATTCTATTTAAAAACTCTGGTTTAAAGAAGTTTTTAACAAGTTTTTTAACTTCGTCATTTTTATCCTTACCACTTCCAAGTAAAATATCAGAACCAAGGTTCGAAGTCATAATTATAATAGTATTTTTAAAATCAACTACTCTTCCTTGTGAGTCTGTTAATCTTCCATCATCTAGAACTTGCAATAAAAGATTAAACACCTCAGGATGAGCCTTTTCGATTTCATCAAACAATATAATTGAATAAGGTTTTCTTCTAACTGCTTCAGTTAGCTGGCCACCCTCTTCATAGCCAATATATCCAGGAGGTGCACCAACAAGTCGAGTCGCTTGAAATTTTTCCATATACTCACTCATATCAATTCTTGTAATTTGCCTTTCATCGTTAAATATCTCGCTTGCAAGAGCTCTTGCAACCTCGGTTTTACCAACTCCAGTAGGTCCTAGGAAAAGAAAACTTCCGATTGGTCTTTTAGGATCTTTAATACCTGCGCGTTGCCTTATAATGCAATCGCATATAACTTTTATTGCATCACTTTGACCAAGAACTCTTTTTTCAAGGTTAGATTTTAAGTTCACTAATTTTTCTCTATCACCTTTAGCAAGTTTTGTAACAGGAATTCCTGTTGCTTTAGAAATTACTTTTAAAATTTCTTCATCGTGAACTTCCTCTTTTAATAATTTATTTTCTTTGTTTAGCTTTTCAAGCTCAGCTAATCTTTTTTCAAGGTTTGGAATTATATTATATTGAATTTTGGCAGCTTTTTCAAAATCACCATTATTGTAAAAATTTTCAAGTGATTTCTTTTCGGATTCTAAATTATTTTTAATATCTTTTAGATCTTTTAAATTATTTTTTTCCATTTCCCAGTTTTCTTCAAGTTCTTTTTCATTAGCCTTTAGTGGCTCAATTTCGCCTTTTATTTTTTCAAGCCTATGTTTACTTTTTTCATCTTTTTCTAATTTTAAAGCCGTCTTTTCAATTTCTAAATTCATTATTTTTCTTTTAATATCATCTAACTCTTGTGGCATTGAGTCTATTTCCATTCTAACTGATGCGCATGCCTCATCAATTAAATCAATAGCTTTATCTGGCAAAAACCTATCACTTATATATCTGTTTGATAAAACAGCCGATAAAACAATAGCACTATCACTTATTCTTACACCATGATGAGCCTCAAATGCACTTTTTAAGCCTCTTAAAATTGAGATAGTATCTTCAACTGTTGGTTCTGATACAATAATTTTTTGAAACCTTCTTTCAAGTGCTTGATCGCTTTCTATATATTTTCTATATTCATTTAAAGTTGTAGCACCAATAAATGCTATCTCCCCTCTTGCAAGCATTGGTTTTAATATATTTGATGCATCAAGTGCACCACCACTTCTACCTGCTCCAACTATGTTGTGAAGTTCATCGACAAATAAAATAATCTTTCCATCAGATTTTTTTATCTCATCTAAAACTCCTTTTAATCTTTCTTCAAATTCACCCATATATTTTGCTCCTGCAAGAAGGCTTGCTATATTTAGCTCATATATTATTTTATCTTCCAAATTTATTGGAACATCTTTTTTAGTAATTCTTATAGCAAGACCTTCTACAATTGCTGTTTTACCAACACCAGGCTCGCCTATTAAGACGGGATTATTTTTGGTTCTTCTTGAAAGTATTTTTATGACTCTTCTTATTTCTTCATCTCTACCGATAACGTTTAAAATTTTACCTTTTAAGACCTCCTCGTTTAAATTTCTACCGTATTTTTTTAAAATATCTTCTTCATTTTTCATTTTTAACTCCATTTTATTCACCCCTTTTAGCACTCTAATCTTATGAGTGCTAATATATTATAGCACTTTTATTTATGGTTGTCAAGAGTATTTTTTATTGTATTTTATCTTTAAAAAATGTAAGCGTTTTCATATTATTTGATTTAATTTTTAGTTGTGGTAAAATATACATATAATAAAAATAATAAGGAGGCTAAAATTTTATGAGAAAATTAAAAACTTTATTCTTAGTGTTTGTTTTTTCTATATTTTCACTTACTCTTTTTGCATGTAGCAAAAATCAAATAAAAGAAGATCCAAATACTAGAAAACCAGATCAAAGCTGGCATAGGGAAGGTTATAAGCAGGGAGATTATGGAAATGTCTCAAAGCTTGATGAAAATGGTTATGGCGTTGAAGATAATAAAATCCCAAATAAAAGAGAACTACCATATGTTAAATATGGTTGGACTGAGAGAGATGGGACAAAAAGATATAAAAGGGTTATTACTAATGCATATGTTGAAACAAATGACTGGAACCCTTTAAATGCTATCAGATATGAAATAGGAGATACAGGTGTTCCATTTTTTGATATTGTAACATTATTTGCTGCAAATATTGTCCATGATCCGGTTCATAATAAACCAACAGTTGAGTTTAATGCTGGTATTAAAGCAATACTTGATAACTTTGAAAAAATGATTAGACCTCTTCAAGAAAAAGGAACAAGGGTTGTACTTGATTTTTTACCTCATCACCAAGGTTGGGGATATAGGAATATGTATGGAGAAAACCTTGAATTTTTTCTTGATAGATTAGCCGAGGTAATGGATAAGTATAATATTGATGGAATCGATATCGATGAAGAATATGCAGAATATTGGAAAAGACCGGGTGTAGCAACAAAACCTGATGCACCAAGTGAGTTTGTAAAAAGATTTAGAGAGAGATTTCCTAAAAAAATATTATCAGTATTTAATTATGCTATTCAGTTTGATACAGCAACTGTAAAAGATAAGATAGATTTTGCATATGATAATTATGGTTTTGGTGGTGATACTCCAGATTGGATTTCAAGAAAATTCCATTCTAACTCATCAATTGAATGTAATTATGGATTAACTGATTCAACTGTTGCAGAGCAAGCAACAAGAGCACTTTCTAATGGTAATGGAACTGTAATGTATTTTAATCCTCATTTTGATAGAGGTCTACATGGACATTTTAGTAAATTTACAGAAATATTATATGGTCATCAAACAAGGGATACAGGAATATATTACAAACCGATGTTAAAGCAGTAAGGAGGAAATATTATGAGATTAAAAAATAAATTATATATAAAAATAATCGCAATTTTTACTCTTTTATTAACTCTTGGAATATTTTTATATTCATGCAAAAAGCCAGATAAGAAAGTATTATTTAATTTAAATGGCGGAAGTATTAACGGAAGCCAAAATAGTGTTGAGGTAGTAGTAAAACATGGTGAGAAAATATCAAGTGATAAGATTCCACAACCAACCAAAGAAAAAAGTAGATTACTTGGCTGGTATAATGGAGAAAACTTATTTAACTTTGATGCTGAAAAAATAGAAAAGGATATTACACTTCTTGCGAAATGGCAAGAGCAATTTTCACTAAGCCTGCCAGATAGTATAAAAACAGATAGTGTAAAAAATTTAGAAAGTATTGATAAAGATACAAATATAACACTTGAATATATCCCACAAGCAGGTAAAACAATAAAATCTTTAAAGATAAATGGT
>CAUTNH010000011.1:0-23192 GCA_963540225.1 uncultured Acholeplasmataceae bacterium
CATTTACTCGTGAAATATCTCCAAAAATCATAGCTTGTCTTGAAAAATCTGATAAAGAATATGCTAAGGAAATATTATCCCTTAAAGACTATCTTGTCAAAACAAGCCAATGGATTATCGGTGGTGATGGCTGGGCATATGATATCGGTTATGGTGGAATTGATCATGTGATTGCTAATATGGAAGATATAAATATTTTAGTAGTAGATACTGAGGTATACTCTAACACAGGTGGTCAATCATCAAAGGCTGCACAATTTGGTTCTATTGCTAAATTTGCTGCTGGTGGAAAGAAAACAAAGAAAAAAGATTTAGCATCTATTGCAATGAGTTATGGTAGTGTTTATGTTGCTCAAATAAACCATGGAGCAAATGCTAGTCAAGTTATAAAAGCCTTGAAAGAGGCTGAATCATATGATGGTCCAAGTATTGTAATTGCATATGCACCATGTATTGAACATGGTATTACAGGTGGACTTACTAATTCACAAGCACAAGCAAAACTTGCTAACGCATGTGGATATTGGCCAATTTTTAGATATGATCCAAGAAGAACAGCACAAGGTCTAAATCCGTTCCAATTTGATGGCCCTAGAAAACCAAATTGGGATATATATGAAGAGCACTTATTAACTGAGAATAGATATCGTAGGCTTTCAATGGTTAATCCAGAACACGCTAAAGAACTACTTCAATTAAATAAACATGATGCTCAAATGCGTTTTGTGCATTATATGAACTTAAAAAATCTTAATTACTCAGATGAGGCAATAGCTGAAATACTTAAATAATTTTAAAAGCGTCATAATATTGGCGCTTTTTTTTAATAGCTTATAAAAGTGTATTTATGGTAAAATAATATATAAAGGAATGTGGTGGCCTATTGAATATAGATTCTTGTTTAAAGTTTATAGTGTAAGATAATTTTTCTCAGTATCACTGCCTAATTTAAATTATAACCAAACATTAGATGAGCAGGTAAATGAGCAGGTATTGAGCAGGTAAATGAGCAGGTAAAATTGCTTTGCCTAATGCAGTTTTAGTATATAATTTAATGAAAAAATATAATGATAAAAACAAAGTGGTGATAATATGGAAGAGCAAAAGCCTCTTATAGAGTTAAAAAATGTTACAAAAGAAATAAACGGCGAAATAATATTAAAGGGAATAAATCTTTCTATAATGCCTAATGAGTTTGTAACATTACTTGGACCATCGGGTTGTGGTAAGACAACTACACTAAGAATAATAGGTGGATTTACTACTCCTAGTAAAGGAGATATTTTTTTTGATGGCAAGTCTGTTTTAGATATTCCAGCATATCAAAGAATGACTAACACAGTCTTTCAACGATATGTATTATTTCCACATTTAGATGTTTTTGAAAATGTTGCTTTTGGCCTAAGAATAAAATCTAAAAAAGAACAACAAAAAATAGAGCTAGATAAACTTTTAGAAAATCATATAAAAAAAATATCTCATGCTAAAAGTGATGATGAAAAAATGCTACTTGAAAAAGAATTAGAAACAGATAAAAAACTAATTAAAGATCCTAATTATTTGAAAAAGCAAGAAATAAAGAAATTAAAAGAAGAATTAAAAACTTCATCTGATAAAAAAATATTTAAAAACGAAATTAAAAAAATAAAAAAGACTTTTATAACTAGAAAAATAAAAGAAGAAATTTTAAGCGAAAAAGTAAAAAATTACCTAAAGCTTGTAGGTCTTCAAGGATTTGAAGAGCGAAGTATAGAAAGTCTATCTGGTGGTCAACAGCAAAGAGTGGCAATTGCAAGAGCACTAATAAATGAACCGAAGGTTTTACTTTTAGATGAACCTCTTGCTGCGCTTGATTTAAAAATGAGACAAGAGATGCAATATGAATTAAAAGAATTACAGGAAAAAGCGGGTATTTCTTTTATTTTTGTAACCCATGATCAAGAAGAAGCACTTACAATGAGTGATAAAATTGTTGTAATGAATGATGGTGAGATACAACAAATTGGAACGCCAGAGGATATTTATAATGATCCTGCAAATCGTTTTGTGGCATCTTTTATTGGTGAGTCTAATATTGTTCCAGGAATTATGAAAGATGATTTTTTAGTTTGTTTTGATGGAGTAGATTATGAATGCGATTATAGTGGATTTAAAATTGGAGAAGAGGTCGAAATTGTAATAAGACCAGAGGATTTGGAAATTGTTAAAAAAGGTAAAGGACTTTTTGATGGTGTTGTAACTTCTGTTGCATTTAAAGGTGTTCATTATGAAATTGATGTCTTAACAAAAGATAGAACTTATACTGTTCACACCACAGATTTTCATGATTTTGATGAAGAGGTTGCAATTTTATTTAATCCAAAAGAAGACATTCATGTTATGGAAAAATCAACATGGTAAAAATAAATTTTAGAAAAAAAATTAAAAATTTAAATATTTCTAAAATTTTAGGTATTCCATTTTTTATAATAACAATCTTATTTATAGCTTTTCCTTTTTTAATGATAATTTTATATTCGTTTAAAAAAGATCCAGATGCTAGTATTTTTAATATGGAACTTACCTTTAATAACTACTATCGTTTTTTTAAAACTGCCTCTTTTATGGGTATTATGGGGCAGTCTGTTTATTTTGCACTTATTACAACAGTTATTACTATTTTAATAGGATATCCTTTGGCATATTTTATCTCTATTCAAAAAAGCAGAATGCAGTCTCTTTTTATTCTTTTAATAACTGCACCTATTTGGATAAATATGCTAATTAGAACATTAGCGTTAAAGCAAATTATAAACTTGGGTATGCCATTTTTGCTTGGAACAAGATTTGCGGTTATTCTTGGAATGGTTTATATATTTTTACCTTTTATGGTAGTTCCGATTTATTCGGTTATTTCTAAGATTGATAAAAATTTATATGAGGCTGGTGCAGATTTAGGGGCAAACAGTTTTAAAGTATTTTTAAAAATTATTCTTCCACTTTCACGAAATGGAATATATTCAGGTATTTTAATGGTATTTTTACCATCTGCAACATCTCTTATAGTTCCCCAATATCTTGGAAATGGGAGATATTTAATTGGTAATGTTATTGAGGCATTTGCTAAGATGAGCGGAAATATTGGAATTTCATCAGCGATTACAATCATTCTTTCAATTTTTATGATTGCATCAGTTGCACTTGTAAAAATTGATAAAATTAAAAGGAGACAAAATAATGGAAATAAAGAAAAAACACAAAATTATTAGTCTTATTTATATAATTTTAATTTTGCTTCTTGTATATTTGCCGATTTTTTCAATGATATTTTTTTCATTTAATAAAGATAGATCGGTTACAAGATTTACAGGATTATCTTTAAAATGGTATGGAGAAATATTTAAAGACAAAGCGTTTTTAAAGGCTATGATAAATACAATTACAATAGCACTAATATCGACAATTTTTTCGATTGTTGTGGGAACATTTGGTGCAATTTCGCTTAATGAGTTGTCTAATAAAAAAAGAAAACTAATTCTTGGAATAAATAATGTTCCAATGATAAGTCCTGAAATTATTACAGCAATATCGCTTTTTGTTATATTTGGAACTTTATATATTCCACCTGGATATATCTCAATTGTTCTTGCTCATATAACCTTTTCAACACCATATGTTATTGTCACAATTTATCCTAAACTTTTACAACTTGATAAGGATTTAAAAGATGCTGCAGCCGATTTAGGCGCAACCCCTATTAAAATTATATTTAAAGTTATACTCCCGCAAATTAAAGGAACAATAATATCGGCAATGGCAATTGCTTTTGCGATGTCATTTGATGATTTTGTTATATCTTATTTTGTTGCAGGAGATTCAGGTATTCAAAATATTTCAATATACTTGTATACTTTAAAAAGAGATGTAAAGCCTACAATAAATGCTTTTTCTGCTATTATTATGCTTATTGTTATTGCTAAAATTATTTTTGATTTTTTCACATGGCCAAGAAAGATAAAAAAAGAAAAGAAAAGAGGAAATATAAATGCTTAAAAAATTATTGTTTGTAAATTTAATATTTATTTTTATAATTTTTTTATCATCTTGTAAGAAAAAAGAAAAAATGTATGTATACTCTTTTCAAAATGATGATATTAAAGAAATTTTAGAAACTTTTAAAAAAGAAAAAAATATAGATATAATAAGTCGTACTTTTTCAAATCCTAAAGAATTTATAAAATCATATGATGAGAAAAAAACAGATATTTTATTTTTACCCAACTGGTTAATAAACTATTATAAAACATTAGATATAATAGAAAAGATTGATCAAAATAAACTTTCAAGTAAAAAAGATGATAAATTTATCCCTCATCTTGCAAACTGGATTAAAAAACAAAATGAGGCACTTGATTATGATATTTTAGATTATATTGCACCTTCTTATTTTGAGACATTTGGAATACTTTTTAACAGTTCAAAAATAGATATTACAGAAGTTGAAAAGCTTAACTTTAATATAGCAAAGGAAAAAATAGATCCTTTTACAGTGTCTTTTTTACGTGATGAGATGACTAATTTTTCAATTTATTTACTTTCGTTAATTAAAATGAATTTAACATTAGATGACTATATTAAATGGTATAATTTTCCTAAAAATTTATTTAATATGCACACAAGATTATCAAATATTTCAGAATATGAAAAAAGCGATATTATTCTTACATATTCATCTGTTGCAAAAAATATTCTTAAAAATAAAATTCTTACAACAGATAATACAAAAATGCGTTATTATATCCCAAAAGAGACAGGTTCTTTAATAAATTTTAGAGGCGCTTCAATATTAAAAAAATCAAGTAAAAAAAGTTTAGCATATGATTTAATAAATCATATTAGAAAAAGCAATAATCAAGAAATTATAGAAAGTAAATATAATTATTTTTCAATATATTTAAATACTTTTAAATCCCAGATTGAAAAAGATAAAAAATATGCTGGGAATCATTTGTATAATGAGGAAAACAAGTTTTTATTTAAGGAGATATTAAACATTCATAATGAAGGTTTATCAAATGGAAAGATAGATAACTTTTTTTCATTTGATAATGATTTTATAGATAATTTATTTGATATAACAAGAACTAATAACTTGGGGTTTAAATAATATTATGAAAAAAACATACATTGCACTATTTTTTATATTTACACTTTTGATGCTTTTTTCATGCGCAAAGACAAGGACATTAGTTATTTATAATTTTGGTGAATATTTATCAAGCGATGTAAAAGATGAATTTTATAAAAAAACCAAAATAAAAATTAAAGAAATAAACTATGACCAATCGCAAATTGCTGAAACATCAATTAGGGCAAATAATAAATATGATTTATATATTGGTTCAGAGTTTTCAATAAATAATTTAAAAGATGAAAAGATAAATGGTAAAAATTTAATAAACAAAATAGATTGGAACATGATTAAATATAAAAAAGATAATCTTTTTTCACCAATTTTAAAAGAAGTTATAAAAAAACTTGACAAGACAGTTAATTATAATATGCTAGATTATCTAATTCCTTATGGATTTGGTTCAATTGGAATATTATATAACAGTGATGTAGTAAGTGATAAATTGGTAGAAAAAGAAGAATGGAATGTTATAAAATCTAGTGAAAAGTTTAAAAGAGCAATTTATGACTCACCAGTTGAGACAACAGCAATTGCCTTAAAGGCACTTGGAATAAATGTTGCAACTTCTAATAGTTTAGATATAATAAAAGCAAGAGATTGGCTTAATGATATTCCAAGAAAAAAAACAAAATTTATAACAGATGCGATATTTGACGATATTCCAAGAAAAGATATTGATCTTGTTTATGTAATATCTGGTGAAGCAGGAGAGATTATAAGAAGAGTTATAAATAAAAAGAATGCTCCTAATTTAAAATATTATATTCCTAAAAAAAGCGGATCTAATATTTGGATTGACGGTATAGCAATTCCTAATGGTTCTAATACAAGTTTAGCCTATGAGTTTATAAATTTTATACTAGATAGTAAAATAAATAAAATAAACTCTGATGAACTTGGATTTTGTTCTCCACTTGATGATGTTTATAAAATGCAAAAAGAAGATCTATTACAAGAAATAAGTAGTGCTAAAAATATGCAAGAAAAAAGATTGCTAGAACAAGTTTATAACACTTTAAATATTTTAGAAAATGATAAAAATGAAATATTTTTATTTAATAAAAATGTAAGAAAAGATGTTGATGAAAATTGGATTTTATTTAAAAGTCAATATAGTCTTAAAGGATGGTGGGGAAAATGAATGATGAAAGAACATTAAAAAGAATAAAAGTAATAAATTTTTTATTTTCTAGTATGTTTACAGATATCATTGAAGAATATATCCCCGAATCTGATATGGCTGAGTATGAACTTTTTAAAAAAATTTCTAAATCACTTAATGAAGTTGATGAGATAATAAAAAAATCTATTAAACAATATAATATAAATAGATTAAATAAAGTAGATCTTTGTATTATAAGGTATGCTACATACGAGATGAAATATCTTATGACACCTTTTAAAATAGCCATAAATGAGGCTATTATTATTACTAAAATATTATCTGATACAGGAGATGGCAAGCAGTATCAGTTCACAAATAAACTTCTAGATCAGATAAAAGATAATTTAGGTGATAATAATGAATGAAAAAGGAAGATCAGAAAATAACCCTTTAACAGTAGATGAGCTAAATAATTTTATTTTGGAATTTTTTAAAATGAACTACTACTTTAATAACTTATATATTAAAGGTGAGATTTCAAGTATAGATATATATAATAAACAAACCACCTTTGGTTATAGAAAGTATGCTTACATAAGCTTAAAAAATGGTGATAAATCTAAAATAAATTGTATGATTTGGTCAGATAGTTTAGAAAAAATTGAAAAAACATATGATTTAAAAAACGATTTAAAAATAGGAAAAGAAATTATTGTTCTTGGTAGTGTAAGTGCCTATCCTAAAGGTGGAACATACAATTTTATAATTAAAGATGTAGCACGTGTTGATGGTATAACAGGAGATATTTTAAAAAGAGAAAAACTTAGAAAAAAGTTAGAAGATGAGGGAGTATTTAATAGATTAAAAAAACAAATAGTAAGATTTCCTAAAAATGTTGCAATAATTGCGGCAAGAGATAAAGCGGCAATTGCTGATGTTATTGAGGGAATAAATAAAAGATTTCCACTTGTTAAAATAAATTGCTACTACTCAGCAATGCAAGGAGAAAATGCATTAGTTGAAATACCTGAAAAAATTAAAAAAATAAATTTAACAGGCGAGGATGATTTTATCATTATATGTCGTGGTGGGGGAGATTTAAACGATTTAAAGGTTTTTGATGATGAAAAAATTGTAAGAGCAATAATAGAATCTAAAATACCTATTGTAACTGCAATAGGTCATGAAATAAATATATCATTATCAGATTTAGTATCTGATAAATCATATAAAACACCAACCGCAGCAGCAGAAGAATCTTTCCCTGATTTATCACAAATTTTAAAGGATATAAAAAATTTTAAAAATACTATAAATAAAGACTATAATTCTATTTTAGTTAGAAAAAATAACAAAAGATTGGAACTTTATCAAAGCCTTTTAAAAAGACAACCCATCTCTAAATACAAGGAGATAGTTTTTAAAAATATTGATGCTTTGAAATATTCTATGCTAAAACTTAATAATAAATTTAATATCTATCTTAATTTTTTATTAAATTCTATTTATAAAAAAAGAAGTTATATCAGTTTATATGCTAGTAAATTTATTAAAAATAAAGAAAATAGTATAAAAAATATAAATTTAAAACTTGATTTAAAAAATCCAAAATCAATTCTTGATATGGGATATGCTAAGGTATTTAATAAGTTAAATGATGTGAAATCTATAAAAGATGTTAATTTAGGTGATGAGATAAAAACACTTTTTATAGACGGAGAAATAACATCAAAAATAATAAGCAAAAAGGAGAATAAAAATGAGTAAAAATGAAAAAGTTGAAACATTTGAGGCATTATATAATGAACTTGAAAAAATAATTTCTAAGCTAGATGATGAAAACACTAAATTAGAAGATGCTATAAATATATATAAAGAAGGAATTAAAATTTCTAAAAAGTTAGAAGAAATTATAGAAAATGCTAAAAAAATAATTGTAGAAGTTGAAGATAAAGAAAGTATAAAAGAAAATAATATTGAAGTATAATTTAGATAATATAAAAACTTTAACATATGATGAATTTAAAAAACTTCCTAAAGGTGAACTTTTAAATTTATCTAAGATAATAAGAGAGTATATATATAAAACTGTTATAAAAAATGGCGGACATATGTCGTCTAATATCGGAGATGTTGAGCTAGTTGTTGCTTTGCATCATGTTTTTGATTTAAAAAATAATCCAATAATATTTGACATAGGTCATCAAGCCTATGCTCATAAAATAATTACTAATAGAGCAAGCGCTTTTGATACATTAAGAAAACCAGATGGTATATCTGGTTTTATAAATGAAAATGAATCAAAATTTGATTGGCTTTCAACAGGTCATGCTGGATTATCTATTGCATATGCGATTGGTAAAAATTATATAGAAAATGATTTTGTAGTAGCTTTTTTAGGAGATGGAGCATTTTGTAATTTACTAAATATTTCATCTTTAAACTATTTATCAAAGCTTGGTAAAAATATTTTAATTGTTATAAATAATAATAAGATGAATATCTCTCCTAGTTTTGGATCATACTATGATATATTAAATGATCACAAAAAGGCATCTAAGTTTTTTAAATTATTAGGTTTAGATTTTATCTATCAAAAAGATGGGAATAATTTATATAAAGTAATAGATGATTTAAAAAATATTAAGTTTAATAAAAGACCTATTGTCTATCTTTGTGAGACAATAAAAAATTATGGGTTTGAAAATGATAAAGACGGAAAATATCATGCAATAGTAAAAAAAGAAGATACTACTAATAAGATGTGGCCTATGATTATCTCAGATACATTAGAAAAATATATAAATAGCAATACCTATATAGTTCAATCTGGTATGACTTATGGGTTTTCTATGTTAAATCTTTCTAAAAATCTTGGAAGAAGATATTTAGATTTTGGAATGAATGAAGAAGTTAGCCTAACTGTTGCAAATGGTTTAATAAAAGATGATAATTTTATAATTGTCCCCCTTTATTCTACATTTATGCAAAGAGCATATGATCAAATATTGAATGATATTTCAAGACAAAATAAAAAAATACTTTTTTTAATTAACAGAGATGGCTTAATTGATGGAGATGATTCTACTCATCAAGGAATATATACATCGGCAATTTTAAAAACTATGCCAAATATGAAAATATTTTATCCAATATGTAAAAATAATTTAGATGATATTTTTAAAAAGTTCTTTAATAAAGATAATATATATCCAATGGCTTTGGTTTATTCAAAGGAGATGTATCTTGATATAGATTATAAGCCTGTTGAAAAAAATACATTTTATGATATTGTAAAATATGGTAAAAAAGCAGTTTTAATTTCTTTTGGAAGATTACTTGAACAAAATTATAATACTTTACTAGATTATGATATAACAATAATAAATTATCATACATATTTTAATGATGATTTAAAAAAATATGAGTTTTATAAAAAGATATTTAATTATAATATTCCTATAATTTCTTATTCTGAGGAAATATGTGATATAGCAATATTTAATGAAGTGAATAAATTTAAAAATGAGCTTAATTTTAATCAAAAGGTCTTTGAATTATCAATAAATAAAAAAGTTGCCAGCCAAAACAGCCGAGAGCAACTTTTAAAAAATAATAATTTAGATATTTCTAAAATAATAGATATATTAAAAAAACTACATTAAAGCCTTTACGATTGCATAAATTATTCCGCTAAGTCCCCCAATAGACATTAAAATAAGTAATATCCAAATAACAATTTTACCAGCAAGTCTATTAGCAGGATTTTTTAAAATAGGAACATCATGTTTTTCTTTTTCAGATTTCTCTTTTTTTTCTAGTTTATTTTTTTTAGACATTAAATCACCTCAATAAAATTATATTTATTATATAATAAAATATAGAAAAATGGAAATGATATAGATGATAAAAGATGAAAAACTTATATTTCACATAGATTTAAATGCATTTTTTTGTCAGTGTGAGCAAAATCAAAACCCACTTTTAAAAAATGTTCCTTTTGCGATTGCTCCCAATGATAATACATATCGTGGCATTATCTCAACTTCAAATTACATCGCAAGAAAATATGGAGTATTTTCTGCTATGACAGTTAAAGATGCGATAAAAAAATGTCCTTATTTAAGATTAGTATCTCCTAATATTAGCTTGTATAAAAAATATTCGCAAATATTTTTTTCCTACCTTAAAACATATTCTAAAAAAATTCAGATTGCCTCAATTGATGAGTGCTATATTGATTTAACAAATCACCAATTATCAAGTAACCCCATTATGCTTGCTAAAAAAATACAAGATGAGCTTTTAAAAAAATATAAACTTTCTGTATCAATTGGTATATCTAATACTTTATTTCTTGCTAAGATGGCGAGTGATTATAAAAAGCCTCTTGGCATTACTAAAATAGATTATAGTAATTTAGATATTTTAGATAATCTTTCAATCTCAAATATTTATGGAATAGGGAAAAAAGTTTCTAAAAGCCTAAATGATATAGGAATAGTTAAAATATCAGATTTTAAAAATAATATAAATAAAGATAAAATAGTAAAAATTATTGGATATGACTATTATATTAAAAAGATATTAGAACTAAATGGAAATGGTTGCAATATAGTATCAAATAATGAAGGATGCGCTCCTAAAACTATTACAAATGAAACCACATTAACAGGAGATATTTCATCAAGAGATATAATTATTGAGTATTTAAAAGAATGTTTTAAAAATGCTTATGATGAGTTAAAAAAATATAAAATGCTTGCACTTGGTATTGTTATTAAGTATAAATTAAGCAATTTTAGCCAAAAGACAAGACAAAAAATGCTTTCTGAGCCAACTGATGATTATAATATTTTACTCTATGATATATTAAGTTTATTTGATGATATATATAAAGATTTTCCTATTAGGCTTATAGGATGTGGCTTTAGTAAAATCATTTCAAAAAGCCATCTAGACTATAATTTATTTAATTATGAAAAAATACAAAAAGAAGAAAAAATAAAGGATGTAATTGATAATTTAGATATTAAACTAAAAAACACAATTAAGAAAATATGACAAAAAATGATTTATTATTAAAACTAAAATTTAAAAAATATACTAAATTGCAAGAAGATGTCTTCCTTCTTTGGGAAAAATCTTCTAATATTTTAATATCGTCTAAAACAGGAAGTGGTAAAACTTATGCATACTCTATTCCTGTTATGCTTGATTTAATAAATAAGTGGTATAGTTCTATTATAATAGTTCCTACAAATGATTTATTAAATCAAGTATATGATATGATAAATTTAATAAGATTTGATGAAAAAATAATAAAACTAGATGATAATATAAGACTAGAAGATATTTCTAGAATAAATAGGTTAAATAAAAAGGTAGTTATCGCAACTCCTAATAAAATCTTTTATTTTAGAGAAAATGGGCTTAACTTTAAAGATTTTAAAAATATTATCTATGATGAGTGTGATATGTTATTAGAAGGAGACTTTTTTTTAAAATTAAAAGAGTTATTTTATTATTTTAAAAATTCAAGACAGATTGTAGTATCTGCTACAATAAAATCTAATTTCAAACCATTTATAAAAGAAAATATTGGAAGTTTTATAACAGTTGATGATAAAAATAGATTTGCAGGTCAAAATCATTTTTTAATATTTTCAAACAATAAAGATGAAGTTTTAAAAAAAATAGTAAATGCGATAAATCCTTTTTTATGTATTATTTTTACTATGAAAAAAGAAAATGTATATTTTATATTTGATATTTTAAAAAGACTTGGTAAAAATGCTATATATATCTCATCAGATGATAAGAAAGAATTAAGAAATAAAAAAATAAACGACATTAAAAAAAATAAATATCAATTTATTATCTCAACTGATTTACTTGCAAGAGGAATTGATTTTTTTGCAACTGATATAATAAATTATGATATTCCAAGTAAACTAGAATATTTTATCCACAGAAGTGGTAGAACCGCTAGAATGGATAAAACAGGTAATATATATACTATATATAGTGATTGTGAAAATAGGAAGGTTTCAAATTTAAAAAATAAGGGTATTAAGTTTAAATTATTTAAAATTGTAGATGGTAAAATAATAACTTATGAGAAAAAATCTCCAAGATTTTCTCCTGATGAGTTAAAAGAAATTAGGAAAATAAAAAAGCCTAAAAAAGTATCTCCTAACTATAAAAAGAAAAATATTAGAAAAATCCAGCAAGTAATAAAAAAAATAAAGGCTAAAAGATTTCGTAAAAGAATGGAAAAAGGTAGATAATATGCTTATTATTGGAAGTCATAATAAATTAAAAGCTCCAGATTTTTTTCTTGGCTCTGTCAAAGAGGCAATAAGTAATGGTGCAAACGCTTTAATGGTTTATACAGGGGCACCGCAAAATACCATAAGACAAAACACTAATAGTTTTAAAATAGATGAGGCTATTAGTTTATTAGATAAAAATAATATTAGTTTAGATAATATTGTAGTACATGCTCCATATATAATAAATTTTGCAAGTCCTGATAAGGAAAAAAGAGATTTTGCTGCTAATTTTTTAATCAAAGAGCTAAATAGAGCAGAAAAGCTCCATGCTAAAAATATTGTCCTTCATCCAGGCTCTGCACTAAAAGAAGATAGAATTGTTGCACTAGGTTATGTGGCAAGCGGAATAAATAAGGTTTTGGATGAAACATCACATTTAGAAATTGGAATTGCAATTGAGACAATGGCTGGAAAAGGTAGTGAAGTTGGAATAAATTTTGATGAGATCGCTAAAATCATAAGTATGGTAAATAATAAAAAAAGAATTAGTGTCTGCTTTGATACATGTCATGTATTTGATGCGGGATATGATCTAAAAAACAACTATGATGAAGTTTTTAAAGAATTTGATAAAAAGATAGGTATTGATAAAATTTCTGTAATTCATTTAAACGATAGCAAAAATATTTGTGGCTCTAGAAAAGATAGACACGAAAATATCGGAGTTGGAAATATTGGTTTTGATACTCTTTTAAAAATTTCATATGACGAAAAATTTAAAAAAATTCCTAAAATTTTAGAAACTCCATATATACTAGAAAAATCTCCTTACAAAGCAGAAATTGATATGATTAAAAATAAAAAGTTTGAAAAAGATATTTTTGGCAATCTCTAATATATTTGAAAGTTTTGAAAAAATCGCTCAGTAAAGCGATTTTTTTATTAAATAAAGGTCTGAAAGATAAATTTGTTGTATTTTTAGCACTCAAAACTTGACAGTGCCATTTTTTTATGTTATACTATTAAACGTAAAAAATTATGTTGGTGATTTATGATAAGTAGCCGCCAAAAACTAATTTTGAAAGCGATAATTGAAAGTGTTATAGAAAACGGTGATCCAGTTGGTTCGTTTGAGTTAATAAAAAAACCATATTTAAATATGTCGAGTGCAACTATAAGAAGTGATATGGCATATTTAGAGGAGTTAGGATATCTTTTAAAAACTCATACATCAAGTGGAAGAATACCATCTAATAAAGGTTATAAATACTATATTGAAAACCTAATAACAACAGATGACAGTGTTATATATTATTATCCATTTATAGATAAGATAATAAATGATAATAAGCATCAAAAAATTATGGCAATCGAAAAGACAATTAAATGGTTAAGTGAAATAACAAACACTACAGCGTTTACTATTTGCACTAGTTCAAAAGATATTTTAATTAAAAAAATATCGCTTGAAAGAATTGATGATAATCTAATATTTCTTTTAATATTTGTAAGTTCCGGTAATATTCAATCTCAAACATTATCACCTGACATATTAGAGATTATACCATTTGAAAAATTAAAAGAAATTATTAGAAAAATTGAAGAATGTCTTTTAAATAGAACTATTAAAGAGACAATTGGGATTTTACAAAGCGATGAATTTAGTAAAAGAATACTAAATAGTAGTAGTGAAAAAGATAGAATAATACTTCTTTTTATTGATTTATTTAATAAATTATTTAAAGAAAATATTCACTTGTCGGGTTTTGAAAATATATTTGAAAATTCAAACCTTGATAATGTTAAACTTTTAAAACAATATCAAAATTACTTGACAGAGGAAAACATTATCGATTTACTTTCTAACGATAAAACGCTAGAAGTAAGAATAGATGATGAAATATCATTTATGCCAAAGGCTAATTGTGCTATTGTTTCAATACCATATAAAATATATGAAAATGAAAGTGGTCAACTTGCACTAATTGGTTCAAAAAGGATGCCTTATAAAGTTATAATACCGCTTTTAGAATATATTGCGTCTAAATTATCAAATTTATATAATTAAATAATTAAGTTAATTAAGGAGGAGAAAAATGAATAGAATTCCACCAAAACCTGGATTATTCACACCAAGTGAAAAAGACAAAAAAGAAGAATTTAAAAATGTAATTGATCAGAAAAAGCCAAAAGAAGAAAAGAGCAAAATTGATGATACTGAGTTTTTCTCATCATCGCTAGATGATATATTATCAGAACTTAAAACAAGTATAAAATCTCAGCAAACACCAGCAGGTGCCAAAGTGCAACCAAAACCACAAAGTTCAACTACTAAGCAACAACCAAATCTTGCTTCCCAAGGACTCAATGGTTCACAACAGGTAAGAAGTCAATCTCATGATTCTGATATGACGCTTGCAACAGGAGATATAAGATTACAAGTTAAGTTTCAGAAAAAACAAATCATCGAGTTAAAAAGTGCACTTGATATTCAAAAAAAGCAAATACTTGATTTAGAGCAAACAATTGCTAGTAGAAATGATCTTTTAACTAAATACAATGATGAATTAAAAAAGTTAAAAGATGAATATATAAAAGTTTCTAATACTAATAAAATTTTAAATCAATCAAGTGAAAAAATCAGGAAAGATCTTGAGCAAAGATTTATAAAAGATATTAGAGAAAAAGATGAAACAATTAAAAATTTTGAAAGCGAAAAAGAAAACTCACTAGGTCAGATTAAAAAAGATTACGATGCAAAAATATCTCAGCTTAATAAGGCTTTAAAGGATATGCAAGAAAAAAGAGAAAAAGAGATAAAAGATGTTGCTGGAAACTTGGTTATTGAAAATGAAAAAGTAAAACAAGAGCTTGAACAAAGCAAAAAAACTATTTTGGACATGAAAGAAGCATATCAAAAAACAATTCAAGAAGTTAATGATTTTAAAACCCGTTCAAAGCAAACGCAGGATGAAAATGCAAAATTTGCATCAATTAAACTTGTATCAGGTCTTTTAGATGCTCTTGATAATCTTGACAGAATTGTTAATATTCCAGTTGAAGACCCTAAACTAAAAGATTATTTACTAGGATTTAAAATGATTAATGAATCGATATTTAATGTATTGTTTAATGATGGGGTTGAACTTGTTAAAACAAAAGGAGTATTATTTGATCCAAATATTCACCATGCAAAAGAAATTGATAATATTCCAGATAAAGAAGATGACGAAATACTTGGCGTGTTTCAAAAAGGATATTTTTACAAAGGCAGACTTGTTAGACCTGCGGTAGTAAAAGTAAATAAAAAAGATGTTTCTAATAATACAGAAAATAATATAAATTAAAGGGAGAGATAATATGAAACAATCAAACAAAATTATTGGTATCGACTTAGGTACTACAAATTCCTGTGTTTCAATAATTGAAGCAGGAGATGCTAAGGTAATTGCTAATCCTGAGGGTGGAAGAACAACACCATCAGTTGTAGCATTTAAAAATGGTGAAATTTCAGTAGGTGCTGTCGCAAAAAGACAAATTGTAACAAACCCTAATACAATTGCGAGTATTAAAAGATATATGGGTGATCCTAAATATCGTGTTACTATTGAAGGTAAGCAATACACACCGCAAGAAATATCAGCAATGATATTAAAAAACTTAAAACAAACAGCAGAGGCATATCTTGGAGCAGAGATAAGTCAAGCAGTTATTACAGTTCCAGCATATTTTAATGATGCTCAAAGACAAGCAACAAAAGATGCAGGAACAATTGCGGGCTTAGAGGTTAAACGTATTATTAACGAGCCAACTGCTGCAGCACTTGCATATGGTATTGACAAACAAGACAAAGAACAAATAGTATTAGTATTTGACCTTGGTGGTGGTACATTTGATGTATCTATCCTAAGACTTGCTGATGGAACTTTTGAAGTTATTTCAACAGCTGGAGATAACCGTCTTGGTGGAGATGACTTTGACTATAAAATAGCAAATTATATTGTTGATAAATTTAGAAAAGAAACAGGAATTGATCTTTCAAAAGATAAAATGGCATTAGAAAGAGTTAAAGAAGCAGCAGAAAAAGCAAAAATTGATTTATCAGGTGTTTTAGAAGCAGAAATTTCTCTTCCATTTATTTCGATGACTGCAAACGGACCAGTTCATATTAATGAAAAATTAACAAGAGCTAAATTTGATGAAATTACATCAGATCTTGTTGAAAGATGCGTAAGACCAGTTAGACGTGCATTAAAAGATGCCAAGATGGTTGCAAAAGATATTGATCAGGTTCTTCTTGTTGGTGGTTCTACAAGAATTCCTGCTGTTCAAAAACTAGTTTTCCAAGAGCTTGGTAAAGAACCAAATAAAGGTGTTAACCCTGATGAAGTTGTTGCTATGGGTGCTGCAATTCAAGGTGGTGTATTAGCAGGTGATGTTAAAGATGTTTTATTACTTGACGTAACTCCTCTATCACTTGGAATTGAAACACTTGGTGGTGTATTTACAAGACTTATTGCAAGAAATACAACAATCCCAACAAGTAAAACTCAAATTTTCTCAACTGCAACAGATAACCAACCTGCTGTTGATATTCATGTATTGCAAGGTGAAAGAGCAATGGCAAGTGATAACAAAACACTTGGAAGATTTCAACTAACAGGTATTCCACCAGCACCAAGAGGTATCCCGCAAATCGAGGTTAAATTCGATATCGATGCTAATGGTATTGTTAATGTTTCAGCAAAAGATTTAGGAACAAATAAAGAACAACAAATAAGAATTACAGGAGGCGGTGGTCTTTCTCCTGAAGAAATCGAAAGAATGATCAAAGATGCTGAGGCTAATGCTGAGGCTGATGAGGAGAAAAAACAATCAGCAGAACTTAAAAATCATGCTGAACAACTTGTTTTCTCATCAAGAAAAACATTAGAACAATTCAAAGATCAAATTTCAGATAAAGAAGCTAAGAAAATCCAATCATTATCAGACGATTTAGAGCAAGCATTAAAAGATGATAGACTAGATCAAGTTGAAGTATTAGCACAAAGACTTGAAGCAGAAGTTCAAGAAATTACAACAAGAGCATATTCAAAAGCGGGTAATACACAAGATGCTGATGATATTACTGCCGATGATTTAGATGAAGAGGTATAAAAATAAATTTAGGAGCATTTAATGGCTAAAAAAGATTACTACAAGGTATTAGGTATAACTAAAACTGCAACATCGGATGAAATAAGACAAGCATATAGAAAACTTGCAAAAAAGTATCATCCAGATGTTTCAAGTGAACCTAATGCTGAGGAAAAATTTAAGGAAGTTCAAGAAGCATATGCCTGCTTATCAGATGAACAAAAAAGAGCTAAGTATGATCGTTTTGGTCATGATGGTGTAGACTTTGGTGGTCAAGATTTTTCAAATTTTGGAAGTTATCAAGATATATTTAATGAATTTTTCTCATCGTTTGGTTTTGGTTCGGGATTTAGTTCGTTTTTTGGTGGAGATGGTTCTTCACAAAGACAAAGCCATAGATCTGCAAATAGTGCCCAAGTTGATGGGGACGACCAAATGCTTAATCTTACAATTAGTTTTGATGAAGCAGTTCATGGAGTAAAAAAGACAATATCCATTGAAAAATTTCAAACATGTCAGACATGTAATGGAACTGGTGCAGATAATCCTAAGGCTATTAAAAGATGTCCTAAATGTGGTGGTAGAGGTACAATAATAATTAAGCAAAACTCTATTTTTGGTCAGATTCAAACACAATCATCATGTCCCCAATGTTATGGAAAAGGAACAATCATAACTGAAAAATGTAAAAAATGTGGTGGCGCCAAAGTTAAGAAAATATCTAAACGAATTGAAATAACAATTCCGGCTGGTGTTGATAACGGTACACATTTAAGAGTAAAAGGTTATGGAAATGATGGAATAAATGGTGGAAAAGCAGGAGATTTATTTATTAAATTTAGTGTAAATCCAAGTTCTAAATTTGAAAGAAAAGGAAATGACATTTATTCATATTTATCTATAAGTATTTCACAAGCAGTTTTAGGTGATACTATTTCAATTGAGACAATACACGGTTTTCATCCACTTTCTATTCCTGCTGGTTTAAAATCTGGTACAGTATTAAAAATAAGAGACAAAGGTATTGTTGTTGCAAATGGAATGGGACAAAAGGGTGATCATTATGTGGTTGTTAATATTGTAACTCCTAAAAATTTGACAATTGAACAGACTAAACTTTTTCAAAGACTTGGTGAAATAGACGGCTCAATGCCTAAGAAAAATTAAAAAATGGTGCGATCGCACCATTTTTTATAGTAAAAACGACATTGCATTCCATATTAAATGAACATAAATAGATATATAGATATTCTTTTTAGAAAATAGATATATTCCACCAAGAATTAAACCAGCCGACATATATGAAATTAAATTTATTACCATCGCCTCAGGAGATGTTTCACCAAGACAATGTATAAGACCAAATACAAGGCTTGATGTATAGAGTGCTAATGGTTTTGATTTAATAGTATTAAAAAATGCTTTTCTAAAAACTAATTCTTCTACGAATGGAGCAAATATTATAGCCGATATAACCATTAAAATACCAAGCTTATCATTTAATAAAAGTTCTATAGAACTTTGATTAACAGAGGATAGTATTTCATATTTCAAAAGAGATTGCATCTCGGTTAAAATATTATCAACTACAACATTTAAAACAACAAACATTGCAATAAAAAATACAGGAATACGGTAAAGACTTTTATTTATATCTTTATAAAATAATTTACTATCAGTTTTTAAATCTTTATATAGCATTAAAATAATTACGATAAAAGCAATTAGGTAAACTGAAAAATTTATTATATTTTCATTATAAAAATATGCTTGTTTTATATTGTGAGATATAATTTTATCTTTGTTTAAAATTTCGCTAAATTTACTTTTTGATATTTCATCTTTTACAAATGGATATGATTTTTCAAATGACGATTCTTTATTATAACCGTCAAATCCATATGAGACTCTAATATGCAAATTACCTATTTTTTTAACATTACCACTTATTAGATTAAAGATATTTTCATCTATCAAGGTGTCGTTTTTATATATGTATTTTAAGATAGGGCTTTGTTCATTATTATTTTTATCAAGCAATCTATTTATAAAAAGCAAATAGTTAGTATCTTTGTACTTAAATTTTATTACTTTAATATTTTTTCTTATGTTATAAAAATCTGGTTTATCAATATCTTTTGTATTAGTTATTGTGCTAACTCCGATAGTAGTTCCGTCTTTAAAAACATTTGTTGCAATTTGGTTATTTACAGATTGTATAATTCCTTCTTTTTTACTTATATTTGAGGCTAGTTTAAGAAAAAAAGTAATCATAATAGCAGAAAAAAACATAACTATAAAATATATTATAATTGTTGAGATGTAGTATCCCTTTTTATGTGCTGGTTTTTCAATATTTTTATTATTTTTATAAAAATTTTTATAAGGGATAAATATTTTTTCAAAGTCCTTTTCGTCTTTCATTATGTCACCTTCTTAATTATATTTTACCATAAACGAAAATTAAATTTTTCTGAATCCTTAAATCGCTTTATGTAGCGATTAAATAGCAATAAAATTGCAAAAAAATAAGTATTTTGTTATAATATTTACACTAAGAAAAAGGTGAATTGATGTTAATTTTAGAACAAGAAATAGCAAAAAAAGGAGAGGCGGTAGCACAAGCCGCTTCTAGTGCAAAAACACAAATGACGTTAGCTGATATCGTAGGTATAACATTCCTGCTTTGTGGGCTTGTTTTTTGGCTTAGTATTTCAATTGGTTTGGCTGTAAAATATAAAAGAGAAAATCAAGTAAGAGCTAAGGGATATATTATAGGTAGTGTAATAGGTATTAACGTTGTTTTTGTAATACTTCTTTTAGTATGGTTTTTTGTTAGATTAAACTTATTCGGTCAAAATGGTTTTGGTATTTTTAGTATAAGTAGATATGGTATATTTTCATATTATTTACTTGTTATTCTTTTTGATCTCGCGATTGTTATTTCATGGATGATTGCGCCTGAAAGGCTTGATCCAAATTCTTGGGACTTTTTATGGAAGTTAGAAAGAAAAATGGAAAAAGCAAGTGCAAACAGAAGAGCAAATAGACCACAGTCAGCCGTAAAACCTGCTAAAAAGGTTAAGGTTAAACCTGCAAAACCAGTTAAGGTAAAAGAAAAGAAGGTTAAAAATATCGAACCTAAAAACCAAAGTTTTGCTAGCGAGTATGGAAGTTCATACAATAACAACACATATTCTAATATTCATCAAAACTATGCAAACAACACATATTCAAATGACTATCAAAAAGTGCAACAAGAAAGAGAAAAAGAACAAGCACTTAAAAATAAAAAGATGGCTGAGCAGGCTATGAAAGAAAAAGAGGCAGAAAGAAAGCGTTTAGAAAAAGAAAGAACATTAAGAGAAAAAGAAGAACAAAGAAGAAGAGAAAATATTTTAAAACAAAAACAGGAAATGTTAAAAGAGCAAAAGCGTAGAGAAGAAGAAAGGAAAAAACAAGAATTTCTACGTCAACAAGAAGCCAAGAAAAGAGCAGAACAAAAAGCAAAAGCATCTATTCCAAAACAAGGTGGCGGTAAAGTTAAGAATGATTTTTTATATCGTTGTCTTGGGCTTAATCCTAATGCTAGCGAAGAGGCAATAAAAAAAGCATATAGAATACTTGCTAAAAAATATCACCCAGATTTATCAACTGATCCTAATGCTCCTGAGAAATTTATGAAAATACAAAAGGCATACGATGTTTTATCTGATAAGGCCAAAAAGTTATTATATGACCGTGAAGGGGTTTATAAACAGTAGGTGATAATATGTATGATTTCGAAGACGAAAATATAAAAATAAATACAGATGACAATAGTACTGATGATACATCTACTAATGATTCATCTGAAAAAAATGAAGAAGATAAAATAGAAGAAGAAAATCAAGAAGAGACAAAAAAACCAAAAGCACCAAGAATAAAAATAAAATTTACAGGTGCCTTAATTAGTTTTTTTGTTTGTTTTGTTTTGATATTTGTTTTAGGTCTTGGAATTTTTTCTGCTGATTTTTCATATGAGAAGAAAGTAAGAAGATTAAAAGATTCTAAGTATAAACTTTTATATAATGAAAAAATCAAATCATACGGTCTTTCTGATGAAGAAATTGAGACTTTTAAAAAATCTTTTACAATTGGTGAATTAGTATATAACGAAAAAGATTCTAATGCAACTAAAAAATATTATGATGGAGAAATCGTTTATCGTCCTAGTATTTATAAGATGCGTAAATTTAAAATAAACGATATTTTTCAAGTTGAAAATCTTCCTAAACAAAAAATAGAAGTTGTTAAAGGAAAAGGTAATTATGCAAAAATTGGTGTTGAAAACAAACAAAAAGATTTTACTTTTGAATTAAACGATATATTTAATACAATTAGTAGTTTTTACTCTAACGGTAAAAAACAGATTAAAAATGAAAAACAAGACTATTATTTAACAACAGAAAGTATTGATAAAAAAAGAGTAAATAGATATAAACTTTTTATTGACACTGATAATCTAACATATGTAAAAAGACAAGTTAACGGTGGAGATAAAATAATTGGTGTAATGCCTAAAGGTTCTTTTTCATCATCTGATTTAGAAGATGATAAAAAATTATTAAAGGCAATTAGTGAAAGAATAAGTGAAAGTGAAAAAATAATTGAGTCTGATTATATTTATTATGCTTATAACAATCCTGATTATCCAGCGTTAAAATTTGCATCTCTAACAATAAGTAGAGCCAGAAGTTCATATGGAACTAATGATTTTTTAATAAACACATTAAATGAGATTAAAGTCTCAAAAGAGTACTATGAAAAAAGAGATACCAATGCAACACTTACATTTTATGAAGAAGATATTAATGGTGAAAAAGAAGAACTCGTAAGATTTCAAGTTCCTAAAAATGAATCAATGGTAAACAATATTTCGTTTTGTGATAAGAGTGTTGCAACACTTGATGTTAATCGTTGGATTGATGAATTAAACAAGTCTTTAAATTTTTTAAATACTCAAGAAGGAAAAGATTATATTTTTTCCAACTGGTATATTGAAGGAAAGAATAAAATGGACGAGTTTGGAAGACTTTCCGGTATTAGGGTAGGTCAAGATACTAATATTTATTCAAACTTTATAAAAAAAGTTTATCAAGTCAAATACTTTAAAAGTGTTGAAGCGTTTGAAAAATATAAACTTGATCCAACAAATTCTGAATATGCTCCATATGTTGAAGATATTAACTCTACAAATTTAAGTACTAGTTATTTTAGAGATTATAATAAACAATCTGATTTCTTTTGGAATAACGATTTTTTAAATAAATACTACAAAATAAAACACTGGTCAAAAGTTAATGATGATAACACAACATACAATTTAAATAATGATACTTTTGGAAATCTTGACAACTATCCTAGAAAACTAAATTCAGATATTTTACTTGTTCCGAAATTATTATCTGGTGTAGTTTATAAGTTTTTTGCTATGGGAGAAGAGCTTACTGACTTAGAAATT
>CAUTNH010000012.1:0-21001 GCA_963540225.1 uncultured Acholeplasmataceae bacterium
GACCACATTCTAATTTCATCAGGACTTGCAAGTCTAATTTTAAAATGTGAAAATGTTTTATTACCAAAACCATCTCTTTTAATATCTTGTTTTATTCTTTTTTGAACATCTATTTCAGCAGATTCTTTTTGATTTTTAATCATCTCATAGTGAGCATCATAATCATAATAAGATAGTGCTGAAATTTGATAGAATTCTAAAACATTATTTATCTCATCAATATATTTTTTCTCAACTCTTATAATTGAGTAAAGCTCTGATCTATTTCTTTGTAAAACTGCTAATAAATCAGATGTTGATTTAATATCATTTTCTTTTAAATGTTTAATTAACTCATCACTTAGAGAAAGAAATGATAAATTACTAGGAATGCCATTTTTTCTAAATACATCAATTATTTCATCTATTACAGATGTAGTAATTTTTTCATCTCTAAAAAGCATTGTTTTATAATTATCAATTGTGTAATGATCTGCATCAGCTAGTGTATCAATGCCAGATAAATGTAGTTTATTTTTAGCATCTTCACTAATTTCTAAATCATAAATTGAAATGTCTAATTTTCTTTCATTACTCATTATCTCTTACCTCTAAATCTTGGCTTATCAGTTACAAGTGATTTAATTACCTCATTTTCACCTGTTTCGCTATTTACAAGCTCAACATATAAACCTAGCGCTTGAAGTTCTCTTGTTAAAACTCTAAAACTTTCAGGTAAACTTGATTTAGGAATTTCACGACCTGCGGTTATAGCACTATATACATTATTTCTTCCCATCATATCATCTGATTTAACAGTAAGCATTTCTTGCAAAGTATAGGCTGCTCCATATGCATAAAGTGCCCATACCTCCATCTCACCAAATCTTTGACCACCATTTTGAGCCTTACCGCCCATTGGTTGTTGAGTTGTAAGTGAATAAGGACCTACTGCTCTTGCGTGAAGTTTATCATCAACCATATGTGAAAGTTTAATCATATACATTGTTCCAACAGATATCTTATTATTATAAGGTTCACCAGTTCTACCATCATATAATGTAATTTTTCCATCAAGTGATACATCTGCTTCTTTCATAATATCAACTAATTCTTTATCATCTACACCGTCAAAAACCGGAGTGGCTATTTTTATTCCTAATTTTTTAGCAGCATAGCCAAGATGGATTTCAAGAATCTGACCAATATTCATACGTGATGGAACACCCAATGGATTAAGCATTATATCAATTGGTCTTCCATCTTCTGTATATGGCATATCTTCACGTGGAAGTATTTTAGATATAACACCTTTATTACCGTGTCTACCTGCCATTTTATCTCCTTCACGGATTTTCCTTTTCTTAGCAACATAAACTTTAATTGATTCATTAACTCCTGCCGGAAGTGGAGCGGTTTTTTTAGTTAGATATTGATAATCTTGTACAACACCACCACCACCGTGTGGGATCCTAAGTGATGAATCACGATAGTCTTTGGCTTTTTCACCTATAATTGCCTCAATTAGTTTTTCAGCAGGTGTTGGTTCAAGCATACCTTTTGGTTCAATTTTACCAACTAAAATATCACCTTCATTTACTTCCCAACCACGAATTACAATACCACGCTCATCAAGTTGTTTAACTGCATCTGCTGAAACGTTTGGAACATCACGAGTGATTTCTTCTTTACTTGATGTTTGACGATGATCTTTTGTTTGTATTTCATAGCAATCAATATGAACAGATGTATAAACATCATCTTTAACTAAATCCTCACACATAATAACAGCATCCTCATAGTTATAACCTTCCCATGTCATGAATGCAACTGTTACATTTCTTCCAAGCGCAAGTTCACCCTTATCAGTTGATGGACCATCTGCAATAACTTCACCTTTATCAACCCAATCGCCATATTTTACAATTGGTTTTTGAAGTACGCATGTATCTTGATTAGATCTTTCAAAGTTTATTAGATTATAATCATCTTCTTTAGTATATCCTAAATCAGATAGTCTTTGTGCCTGTTCAAAAGTAAATTTTTTCTTAGGCGAATAAATTACTTCATCACCTATTTTAATCTCTTTATCAGGTTCATTTGTTATTCTTATTTTTCTTGCATCAGCATATGTTATATATCCTGATGAATTTGCAACAAGTGTTGCTCCTGAATCTTTTGCAACTTTATGCTCAATACCAGTTCCAACAATTGGCGAATCAGGTTTAATTAAAGGAACTGCTTGACGCTGCATGTTTGCACCCATTAGTGCACGGCTTGCATCATCGTGCTCCAAAAAAGGAATTGTTGCAGTTGCAACTGATACAATTTGTTTAGGTGATACGTCCATATATTGAACATCATTTGCATCAAATATTGCAGTTTCACCATTTAATCTACCGATTACTTTATCAGATATTATTGTTCCATCTTTATCAATTTCAGTAGAAGCAGATGCAATAACTGCTCCTTGTTCTTCGGTTGCAGTTAATCTTTTTAATTCTTTTGATACTTTAGGATTTTTGCCATCTTGTTTTTTAACAACTAGATAAGGTGTTTGAATAAATCCAAATTTATCAACAGATGAATAAGATGCAAGTGATGAGATAAGACCAATTGATTGACCTTCTGGTGTTTCAATTGGACATATTCTTCCATAGTGAGTATTGTGAACATCTCTTACATCAATACCTGCTCTATCACGTGATAACCCACCAGTTCCTAATGCTGAAATTCTTCTTTTTTGAGTAAGTTCTGATAGTGGATTTGTTTGATCCATAAATTGTGATAATTGAGATGAACCAAAAAATAGTCTCATTGCAGCAACAAGTGGAGTTGTATTTATTAAATTAGCAGGAGCAATTTCTCCGGCCGATACTGTTGTCATTTTATCTATAATATTTTTTTCAGTTCTTGCGAGACCAACTCTAAACTGGTTTTTCAAAAGTTCACCAATAAGACGAAGTCTTCTGTTTCCTAAATGATCAATATCATCAACACTTCCAACACCATCATGTAAATTTAAATAATAACTTACACCTGCTAAAATATCAGAAATTGTTATATATATTTTATTTTCTCTTTGATCATTTCCTATAATACTAATTGTTTTTGTTTTTCCTGTTTCATCATTTTTAACATTAACTCTAATTGCCTCAACAAAAACATCTTCACGAACTTTTTCTTTTTCAAAAACATTACCAGTTAAAAAGTATTTAGCAATTTCATCTTCAATGTTGTCTTTGTTTTCTCTTAATATTCTTAATACTTCATCATCTACTTTAGTATCTTTTTCAACTAAAACTTCACCTGTATTTATATTTAAGATATTATCCTTTGAAAAAAGTCCGTCTTTTTTCTCATACGCAAAAATATGCTCTTCCTGTAAGTTTTGCAAACTATTTTCTTTTTTTATTGCACATATTCTAAATACAGATCTATTTTTCTTAATTAAATCAACTACATCTTTTGTAACAACTGTTCCAGCCTTTAAAATTGAACCATCATTTAATTTATAATCAGTTGCAATAGTTGTATTTATAATACGATTTGAAAAATCAAGCTTAGTATTAAATTTATATCTACCTACCTCACTTAGGTCATATCTTCTTTTATCAAATAGGCGTGATCTTATGAATTGTCTAGCGTTAAATGCCGATACTCTTTCACCACTACGAAGCTTAGAATAAATTTCAACAACCGCTAAATCAGGTGTTTTAGTATCTTCATCTTTAACAATTGTATCTATTAAAAGTTCTTTACCAAATAATTGATTTATTTCATCATCAGTTGCAAGACCAAGCGCACGCAAAAATGTAGTTAAAAAAATCTTTTTAGATCTATCAACCTTTGCATAAAATAACTTCTTAGAACCCATTTCAAACTCAATCCAAGCACCACGAGTTGGAATCATTTGTCCTGTATATTTATATTGGTTTACCTTTTTATCAAGTTCACTTGCAAAATATGCACCAGCAGAACGAATAATTTGAGATACAATAACTCTTTCTGCGCCATTTATTATAAATGTTCCTGTTGGTGTCATACAAGGAAGATCGCAAAGTAAAACAGTACTTTCTTTTATCTCTCCTGTTAGTGTATTTTCAAGTTTTGCTTGAGCAAATAATTGTCTTGAATATGTAAGATCCATTTTTTTAGCAGAACTAATTGATTGTTTTGGAGATTCTATAATTGGTTTATCAAAATATAATCTCATAGTTCCTTGACTATCCTCGATAGGTGAAATTTCATGCAATAATTCTTCAATATCTTCTTCTAAAAATTTCTTGAATGAATTTGTTTGCATTTCTAATAAATATGGAAGTTCAATATCATAATACATTCTTGAGTAATTTCTTCTTTTGGCCTGTTTTCCATATTCTACTACTTTATAACTCATTTTACACGCTCCTTATAATTAAGAGTTTAATTTTTAGCCATAATAATAAAATAACCCTTTTTCTTTTTTAAAATGGCTACATCTTTATAAATTGTTTTTAAATATTCAAAACTTGAATTTGCCCCTTTATCTTTGGCAATAACAAAAAGACAAACTCCATCATCTGTGAGATGATTTTTACTATCTTTATAAAATGAAAATAACTTTTCTTTTCCTATCCTTATTGGTGGATTTGATATTATGAGATTAAATTTTTTATCTATGTCATTAAAAAAATTGCTTTCTTTAAAAATAATATCTACACTGTTTTTAAAAGCATTTTTCCTTGCAAAATCCAGCGCTCTTTTATTTATATCGATTGCTGTTATTTTCATATTAGGATAAAATTTCTTTAAAAATATAGAAATTACACCATACCCACACCCACAATCTATGCATTCTTTTATATTATCAAGATTAGGTAAGTATGTAAGAAGAACTTCTGTGCCAACATCTACTTTTCTTTTTGAAAAAATTCCGCCAGATGTTTCAAATACAATTTTTGTATTTTTTATTATTTTAAAAAAGTTATTACTTTCATTTTTTATACTATCATCGTTTTCAAAATAATGACTCATTTTATTTTCCTTTATAAACGACAAAAAGCCTAATTTAAAATTAGGCTTTAATAATTTGTGATTAAAATATTTTATTTAATAATAAATTATTGTAATTCAACTTTAGCACCAGCTGCTTCAAGTTCTTGTTTTAATTTATTAGCATCGTCATTGTTAAGACCTTCTTTAATAGTTGAATTAGCTGTTTCAACTAATGTTTTAGCCTCAGCAAGTCCAAGACCTGTTGCAGTTCTAACAACTTTAATAACATTAATTTTATTTTCGCCAAAGCTTTTTAAAATAACATTAAATGCTGATTTTTCCTCAGCTGCTGGAGCACCCGCTTGAGCAGGACCTGCTACTGCAACTGCACTTGGATCAACACCAAATTCTTCTTTTAATGCTTCAACTAAATCGTTGATTTCAACTAATGTCATTGTTTTTAACGCTGCTATAAAATCTTTTTTAGATATTTTTGCCATTTTATTTCCTCCTATTAATTATTTTCCTTTTCTTTTATTTCTTTTAACATATTAAGTCCAATCGTAAGACTTCTAACTGGTGAAAGAAGTCCAACTGCAAGTTGAGTAAGTAGCACATCTTTTGATGGAATATTCGCAAGTTTTTCAATATATGCTTTATCAACTTCTAAATTTTCAACAACTCCACTTGTTATAACAACCTTAGAGTTATCTTTTGCATAATCGCTTAACGCTTTTGCACCAACTACAACATCATCATAGCTTATTGCAAGTGCTTTTGCTCCAACAAAATCTTTTGCAAAATTTTTATAGCCAAGGCTTTCTGCTGCTCTTTTTGAAATATTATTTTTAAAAATTTTTATCTCACAATTTTTATCATGAAGATCTTTTCTTAAATTTGTTAAATCAAATACAGTTAAACCTGGATAATCAAAAGCAATAATTGCTTTTGCTTTTTCAAATTTTTGCGCAAGTTCCTTTACGGATTCTTTTTTCTTTTCAATTGCCTTTACGCTCATATTTCCTCCAATCCTAAAATAAATAAAAACTCTTTAATCCAAAGAAAAAAGAGTTCAAAATTTAATAAACCTCGGTAGGATATTAAGTCTTTCAACCCCTACTTTCTTTGGCAATATTTTATTTAATTGTTTCTATATCAAGTTTAATTCCTGGTCCCATTGTTGATGATACAGTTATTGAATTTATATAACTACCTTTTAGGGTTGCTGGTTTTAATTTTATAATATGTCTTACAAAAGATTGAATATTTTCACAAACCTTATTTACATCAAATGAAATTAAACCAACAGGTATTTGAATATTTCCAAGTTTATCAACTGAGAATTCAACTTTACCAGCCTTAACCTCTTCAATAGCTTTTTTAATATCAACTGCTACTGTTCCAGTTTTTGGATTAGGCATTAAACCACGTGGTCCTAATACCTTTCCAAGCGGTCCTAGTTTTGGCATCATCTTTGGTGTTGCCACCATTACATCAAAATCAAGCCAACCTTTTTTTATTTTGTCTAAAATTTCATCACTTCCAACAAAATCTGCACCTGCTTCTTTAGCACTTTTTTCATCAGCACCATCACATAGAGCACAAACTTTTTTCTTTTTTCCTGTTCCATGTGGTAAATTAAATGCTCCACGTAAATTTTGTTCTGCTTTTTTTGAATTTAGACTTGTTTTAATAGCAAGTTCAACAGTCGCATCAAATTTAGTATAACTTAGTTTTTTGTTTAATTCAACTGCTTCTTGTAAAGGGTATAATTTCATCTTTTCATAGCCTTTACTTGCTTCTTGGTATTTTTTACCTCTTTTCATATAGCCTCCTAAAATGTGGTCCAAGCGGGATTTCCTCCCACATATTTAGAACCTTAATCTTCAATTGTTATGCCCATATTTTTAGCAGTTCCCTCTAATATCTTAGATGCTGCTTTTACGTCATAGGCATTCAAATCACGCATTTTTAACTCTGCAAGTTTTTCAAGTTCACTTCTTTTAATTGTTGCAACTTTCTTAGAATTAGGTTCTCCTGAACCTTTCTCAATTTTGCAAGCCTTTTTTAAAAGATCACTTGCCGGCGGTGTTTTAGTAACGAAAGAATAACTTCTATCCTCATAAACACTAATTACAACAGGCACAACATATCCGATTTGATCTTTTGTTCTATCATTGAACTCTTTGATAAATGCCGGGATATTAACTTGTGCTTGACCTAGGGCAGGTCCAACAGGTGGTGCAGGTGTTGCTTGACCAGCAGGAATTTGTAATTTAACTTCTTTTACAACTTTTTTAGCCATACACATCCTCCTTCATTATATAAGCTTGTGGTCTACGGAATAATCCTACCACTACGGTGTGTTTTTCAACAGCTTTTATATAATATCATTTTAGGTATAAAAAGTCAAAAAAAATACCTGAGAAAATTCAAACTCAAGTCTAGTTGATATTGACTAGAATTAAAATACATAATCGCCAATAATTCTTATTTATTTTTTATTTTTCTCGTAGCAATTTTATTTCTTATAAATTTTAAAGTATAGGTATAGCCAATCCCTATTAAAATAAAACCTGCTAGAAATATTGTTAGATACAAGGCACTTAAATTCTTGTCTTTTTCTTTTTTTAAACTTGTCTTTGTTATCTCAATACTATCTTTATATAAAATATTTTTATCATCTTTATATATAACATTCATATAATTTGAATTGCCACTTTTATCAAAATCTTTATAATTGGTTTTTTCAAGATATATCTCTTTTACATATATTTTTCTTGATTTTAAAATATCTTTATAAATGTTTAAAATTATATCTTCATGTGGTCTTCTTTTTTCAAGATTTATTCTTACATCATTTTGGGCACTATGAATTTTTAAATTTTCATCTCTTACATAAAGATAAACATTTTTTACTAATTCTTTTCCTAATATAGTTTTTCCTTTTACAACTAAATTATATTTCCCAGATGATAAATTATCAAATGTATTTATTTTTTCTTCTTCGTTTAATTTCTTTAAATATACAAATAATTTAAATGGTTCATATTTATTTTCATAACTATTAATTTTGAAGCTTTCTAAAAAAGGATATATTGTATTTTCATATCCTTTTTTAATAATATATGTATCTGGCCCGATTATTTCCTTTTTTAAATCTTTATTCTTTATTATAGGAATATTTTTTACTTCTTTTTTATCTATAATAACTTTAACACTTTCTAATATCTTATTTTTTGAATATTCTTTTTCTAATTTATAAGAGAATAAATAACTCGTCTTATTTTTATACTCAATACTACTGCTATAGTATTTTAAATTGCCAAAATAACCTTTTTTATAAAAACAAATCGCCTCATCTATTTTTTTAACTATCTCATCATCAGATAAATTATCATTATTTAAAAATAAATTAGGACATAATATTTCATAATCAGAAAATATATTACTACTTATATCTTCTGCTAGAATAAATCTACCAAAAAATAAGAAAGAAAATATAATAAATAAAATTAAAGACTTTTTCATTTAATCACCTAATAATATAATAGTTTAAAATTAAAATTTTACTAAAATGCTAAATAAAAAGAACCACATTATGTGATTCTTTTATTTATGATTTTATTATTAAGGTGCTAATTGATCAAATAGACCAAATATAAACGATGCTGGAACTTCATTTCCTAAAAGCTCTGTTGGTAGTAGTTCAACATATCTTTTTGAAAGAGATGATGCGCTTCCACCAAATGGCAAGTAGTTATTTAATGCTGGGTTTAAAATATTTCCTGAGACAGAATATGCTAGCGCAGCACCATATAAATCTTTTGCTCCAATTTGGCCTCCACCAATTGCAGCGGACATTTTATCAAATAACTCATTTACATCATATCCCGCTCCAATTAAAAGACCATTTGCAGATCTTGCAATTTGTTCAACAATTGGATTTTTTTTCCAATAATTATCATCGTAATATCTTCTTGATTTTTGATTATTTTCATCAATATAAGAAATATCATGGCGTGGACTTGTATGTTTTAATGGGTCTTGACTGTCTGGTTTTTCAAATATTGAACCATTTTGTAATAACATAACAAAGTTAATATTTTTGTCATTATTTATATGAGATTTCTTAATTCCATATTGATTTAGTTGCTTAAATACAGGAGTAAGACTTGAAATAATTGTTGCTGCACTTGAAAGACCTAACGCCGAATAATAAGATGATGCACCATTTATATAGTTTTCAAAAGTATTACCTTTAAAAGTATAACTTGGATCCATTGACCATGAAAAGTATTTTTTACTTGGTGTAAGCAATTTAAAATTTCTTAACTCATCATCAGATAATCCATGATTAAATAGCATTCTATTTTTATGTAAAATATCTCTATCAATTGCGCCTGGTTGATCTGCTGGATCATGTCCAGCGTCTGGTCTGTTTAAATAAGCATCTCCTCTTTTATTAACAGAATAATCAATTGATGTTATTGCAGAACCACCTGCTGAACCAAAGTAATTTTTTTCAAACCAAACATGGCTTACATAATTAAGTTCTGGTAGTTCATCATATGTATATGATATTTTAGTAGTAATAATTCCACGATACATATATCCATTTCCCCAACAATTATCGAATCTATTACTAATAACAGAACCTTGTCCAAGACGGTGCATAACACCAATTACAAAATTAGAAAAATCGTTATTTTCTAGTTTTAGATGTGCTTCATTAGCATATATACCATGTAGTCCTGATGATCCCCATGCAGGAACATTAGACTCATCGAATGCGCCAGCAGATCCAGGAAGACCAGTATTTCCAAATAATTTTAAATTTTTAATTGTTGTTATTTGTGAATTATAAATCTTTGACGAATCTATACCAAATATACCAGCTGAGACATCTGCAACAGCATAAGGAAGATAATCTGTTTTCTTAAATCCTTGGTGTGGTGTATTTTTAGCATTTAACTCAAAACCATTACCATTAAAAGTTAATTCTTTTGCAAGATATAAATCACGAATAAAATAACTTCCTCTTCCACCATCACCTAGTTTAAGCTCACCGATATGTTTTTTCAAAAAATCATAATTCGGATCATTTAAACCTTGTAAAAACTCATCTGTAAATTGTGGATGAACTGGATCAAGCTGGTCTTTTCTATGTTTTAGTAAAATATTTCTATGAAGTAAAATATTTTCAGTATCCTTTTTAGAAAAATAATTTTCTATCTCTGATTGAGTATAAACATTATAACCTGTTTCAACTACTTCAAGCTCAGGAAATGAAAACTCATCATCTCGGAATTTCCACTCTACCTTAACTTTTCCATTTGTTGCAACATCAAATTTAGAAAAATCTAGCTTATAACCTTGTTTAATCTCATAATCTTCTCCTTCATAAAGTAATCTATTATCTGATAATGCTGTAATTTTATATGTAAGATTAAACCCTTGTGTGTTTTCAACATCGTATGTTTCATAAGATACAATTGAGCCTTGAACTGGATCATATGCTATATATGATACCTTTGCAACTGGATCAAATATATTTTTCTTACCAACTGAATATGTTTTAATTTTTTCTACAAAATTATTTCCCTGAGTTTCAAGATACATTTTTCTAACATCTAGTTTAACAGTTATTGTTGCTTCAATTATTTCACTATCATCATAAATTAGACAAGTTTTATTTTGGAATTGTTTTGCAAATACTAACTTATTCTCAAAGTTTTTATATATTGCATTATCACTTTCAACATATGAATATTTAATTTTTTCAGGGCTTTCTAATTTAAATATTTTATTTCCTATCTTATCTGATGTAAGTGCATCAATATGACTGTTATTTTCAAGATTTTTAACTTTTAAGAAGTGTTTTCTTTCAAGTTTAATTCCTCTCAAATTACTTGTTTCTATAATATATTCTTTTACAGGATCTTTTAAAATTTCTTCTTGGCCATTTTTTATAATTTTATAAATATAGTATTGCGCTGTTGTAAGAACTTTTATTTTTTCATTTTCACTAAGCCAGATAAAACCTTCTGATATATCTATATTTTCAAATGATGCATTAGATACTTTTTGAAATCCTACAATATTTTGATGATTTAAAAAATTAGTTAAATCTATATTTATTTTATTTCTAATAATCATTGATGTTTTTGGTATTTCAATTTTAAATATGCCATTTTGAACATCATCAACAACGACACTAATTTCTTTTAGCTCACCACTAAATGGCTTATCAACACCATTTATTATATATTTATTAAATATTGAAACTTGTCTAATATTACTATCTTTTGATTTAATTTTTATTGTAGTTCCAATTTTAATATCTTGTAAACCTTTTTTATACTCACCAAGATCAAATAGCTCATCATCAACATCTATATCTACTTGTTGAATTTTTCTTCTAATTGATTCTTTTTCAAACTTAATATTTATATCAGTGTCTGTATAATCTATTTCAAATGTATCTTTATCATCTATATTAACTTTTTCAAAGACACCATTTTTTTCTATTAAATAATACTTAAATATATAGTTAGTTTTTGAAAAACTAAATGTTAATTTTTTATTTTCTACTTTATGATAATATTCATTAGGATTTGAGCCATTAACTAGTAAAATATCTTTATAATTAGGATTTTCAATAGTTAATTTATAAAAGTTTGATAAATTATCCAAGATAGTTTCAACATTAAATAAACTAGGATCTGATTCTTTTACTTTTAAAATATAACTTGCTCCATTTATTACTTTTTCATTTATTTTAAGTGCTTTAACTTTTTTACTAGGATCTGTTGGTGTTTTAGCAACTAGTTCAACTTCTTCAAAGGCATAAATATAGTATGGAGATTGCAAAATATTTTCTGTTTTTGTCTTTAAATATAGGCTATTTTCATCAAAGACAATACTTTTTTTCTCTAGTTTATCAAATATATCATTTACCTCGTATTTATCAACTTTGCCATCTACAATAAACTTATAACTATATTCTTGATTTAATTTATCTAGTTCATTTAATGTTTCAAGATTATTTACTAAAACAGATTTTAATCTAGTATCTCTTCCAAAATTTTTGTATGTAAGTTTTATTTCATCTCTTTTATATAATTTTTGATTTAAAGCAAGTGGTTTATTATTTACAAAAACATCGAAGTTTCCAGGATTTTTTAAAATAAGCTCATATGCCTTTGCATCTTTTTCAACTACTTCAAAATTAAACTCTTTAATATCACCATTAAATTTATAAACTAATTCTTTTTGTCCTTCTGATATTTCATAAGTTTTTTCGCCTATTTTAATTTTATCTAATACCTTAGAGTTTCCAAGTGGAGATTGATAATTTATAAGATTAAATTTTAAATCCATTCCAGGATAAAACTTATAATTACCATCATCTGTTTTTAAAAGTTGAATGTTATATTGATTTAACTTTGCAATTTCTGTTTGTGGAACATCTACTCCCTTGCCATTGTCTTTTCCAACAATTTTAATATTAAATACTAGTTTTTCGACACTTACTACATCTCCTGGTTTAAAAACTTTATTTTGGAATTGAACAGATTCAATATTATTTTTTCTAAAATATTCGTGTTCAAGATTATATTCATATTTTATTTTTGAACCTACTCTTGCTTGTAAAATTGTCTTACCATTGCGTGTTATTTGTCTTATTGCAGGAGCAAGAATTTTATCATCTTTTTCTTTTACCCAGCTAAATTTTAAAACTCCATCATACTCGGGTGAGTTATATTTAATATCTTCATAATCATATTCTTCATAATTTGCTCTTAGTTCAACATCACCTTTAACTTGGTATGTTTGAGCCTTTTCGCTTGGAATAACTTCATATGCTGAGCTACCCATTTTTATCTCAGCATTTATAAACTTTTTACTTGCATCAAGTTTATTATAATCAATTTCAAGGACCATCTTGAAACCTTCTTTTACAAGTGCATACTCAATACCTTTTTTATCTTTTTTTACTTCTAGATTATGTTTAAATATCTCTAAATTACCACTTATTTTATATGTTTTATACAAACTACAACCGTAAAATAAAAATTGTAGTATGAAAAAAAACATAAAGATTAAACCATATTTTTTTATTTTTCTCATTTTCTTCTCCTTTATAAATTGTATGTATTTATTTTTAATTTAATATATGCTGTTGGTGTTACTACTGATTGCAATAATATGTCATAACTACTTTTTTCTGGTGGATATTTTAAAAAGTATACCTCTACTTTTCTTTTTTTAGTATCAATTCTAACATCAAAGCAATCTTTTATTTTTTCATCTAGTTTTAAACTAATATTAGGATTTATGATTTTTCTGGATTGAAATTTATATTCAAATTCTAATATTTTACTTCCAGGTTTTATATCATCGTTATAGATTAAAAACTCTCTTATCTCGCCTCCCTTATCAATTTCTTTATTTGCTAATATTCCATCTCCATCCACTTGTCCATCTAAATGATTGGGCGGAACTTTTTTCTTTTTATACTTTATACTATCATCTATTATTCTAAGCTCTGTTGCTTGGACTGCTCTTTCTTCACTAACAGGACTTAAGCCTACTAAAATTACAAGCGCAATTATAACCATTGTAAAAAATGTTATTGTAATAATTATAAATTTTTTATTCATCCTTACGCCCACCTTATATATGTATTAGTTTTTAAAATAAGCATTGTAATTCTGTAAATAAGTAATACTACTAAAAGTCCTACTGTAATAAATAAATATACCTCTCTTAACTTATGAAAATTTGAAAAAGTTCTAGTTATAAATGCAACAGCCAGAGAAAATATTATACCAAGAGATACCGATCTGGCGATATTTTTATTATTTTCAAGAACTTCTGTTTCTGCATATTCTTTATCATATGATTTAAAAATATCAAACTCAGCAGCCCAAATTATATGAATTGTTGTGCCAAGTAAAAATATTAAATGCATCATTATTGTCTCTTTTAAACCCCATAATCCAGTTTTAAAATTTAAAAATAGCGAAAATATAATTATTGAAAAGGAAATAATAAAAATAATAAATAATTTTGCCAAAACCAAATTTATCACATTTCTTGGACTAGATTTCAAAAGATATGCAGAACTTCCTTCTCGTGAGATAATAGTTGAGGCCATTATATTAGCTGATGTTAGAATCAGAAGACCTAAAAATATTTGAGAAAGTAGGACAACCTTTTGACCATATTTTGAAAGATTCATCAAAAAGAAAAATTTATTTAAAAAATAAAATAAAAGTGGCATTACAGCAATATATGAGATCATTATAGTAATTTGTTTTTTATCTCTTGAAATTTCTTTTATCTCTTTTGATAAATAATTCAAAAATATTGGTATTCTTCTTTTACTTCTTATTTTAAATATTTTAATCCCTTTTATAGCAGTTCCTCTTTGAGTGTTTAAATCATATATTTTGTAGTAAAAAAATGAATTAAGATATGACACTATTCCAAGTAAAATTATAAAAGAAATTATTCTTATAAAACTTCCAAAAGCATATAGGCTAAATTCAGAAAATAAAAAATATATTGCCTCCTTGGAAAAATACGCATATTTTATAGCACTTCCAAAACCTGTATTAAATGTATCATGAAGACCAATAAATAATCTAAAAAGAGAAATCGCTTCACCATTTGGAGATAATATATTTATTCCCTTATTTATTAAAACTACTATAAAAGCAATCACTAACGAACCAACAAGAATATTTAAAAGTGGTATTTTATTTAATATAAGTTTTACAAAAAATATAAATATTGATAAAAATTGACCCAGTAATATTGTGAAAATAGGAAATATGAAACATAGAATAATTGATTTAAATAAATATGAAAATGTAACAAGCTTAAAAGTCATTCCATATCCTATTAAAAGTGAAAAATATATTACTCCACTTTTTTTAAGTTCTATAAAAAAGCTTGAAATTAGTTTTGAAAAATATACTAAATTCTTACTTAACGGAAGTGGCATAAGAATTTTATTATGTTTATCCTCATATAAGTTTGTAGTAAGAGTAAATGCTGATGATATAATTGAAATTATTAAAATAAAAAACAGTAGTAATCTAATAAATGGTTGATCTGGACCTATTCTAAGATTGGTCAAACTTTTGAAAGCTGAAAATACAAAATATACAAAATACGAAAGTATCCCAAGGCTTGCAATATAAAATGCTAGTGTTTTAACCAAATTATTCTTTAAATAGCCTTCTCCTAATCGATCACTTAAATTAAGTCTTACAACAGTCCAAAGTTGACTAAATTTATTAGGTCTAATTATATTTTTACTGTATATATAATCATTTCTTAATTCTTTTTTGGCTTTTATATATGCTTTATAATTTTTACTTTTTTCCTTTAAGTCATAATTGTTTTTATAATTTGAATTATAAAAATCATTTAACTTTTTTAAATTGAAAGCATAATCTTTTTTTAATTCTTTTAATTCTTTTTGAACATTAGATTTTTTTAAAAGTTGAAACCTATATAACTCTTTTTTATATAATTTATTATTTTTTAAAATATCCTTTAGTTTTTTCTTATTACTAATTTTTAAAGCCTTTATTTTTTCTTTTTGCTCACCAGAGATTTTTTCTTGTTTTTCTTTTTTTATTAAAATAGAAAGTTCGTTTTTTACACTTTTTTTATAATTTATAAACTCAGCTTTTTTAGTTTCATAAGACGCTTTATCATATTTTAATTTTTCTAATTGATTTTGATAATTTTCTTTCTCATTTTTATATTCTTTTATTTTTTCATTTTTCAAACATTTAGAATACAAAAATGAAAGCCTAAGCTCTTTTAAGTCTTTTTTAAAATTATATTTAATTATTTTATACTCTTTATATTCGTATTTTAAATTATCTAACATTATTCAAGTACATATTTTTTATATACATCTGTTAAATTTCCATACTTACTAATTGCTTCTTTAACATCAATATCAAGCATTAACTCACCTTTTTTAATAATAGCAATTCTTGTGCAGATATTTTCAACAACCTCAATTATATGAGATGAGAAAAAAACAATATTACCTTTTTTTGCATGGTCTATGATACATTTTTTAATCATTAAAACACTAGTTGGATCAAGTCCTGTTAAAGGTTCGTCTAATATCCAAACCTTAGGCTCGTGAATAAGGGACGCAATAACTGATATTTTTTGCTTCATACCATGTGAGAATGTTTTTATTTGTCTGTCGATATCTTTTCTTATATCAAATAAATCTATGTAGTAATCTATTCTCTCATCTCTTAATTTTGGCTCAACCATATAAATATTAGCAATATATTTTATATATTCTCTAGCAGTTAATTTTTCATATAATGGATGGTTATCAGGAACATATCCAACAAGATATTTAGCTCTTTCAGGATGAAGTTTCATATCATAATCACAAATAGAAATTCTACCCTCATCAGCCGGATGAACACCAACTAATGCTTTTATTAAAGTAGATTTTCCAGCACCATTGTGACCAATAAAACCAAATATCTCACCTGCTTTTACATGAAGATTAAAATCTTTCACTGAATAAAAATTAGCCTGTGGATATTTTTTATAAAATTTTTCAATCTTTATACTTGCAGTAGCATTACTTTGCATATCTAGCAACTCCTTTTTATCTATTTTAGGTAATTTATTTATTTTTAATCTAAATCGCATTTTATATTTTTTTGAAATATCTGTAAATATTTTATTTAATCCATATAAATAACTATATACACTTAATGTTGCAAACGTTAATATTATAAATGAAAAATATAATACAAACCAGAACATATAATATACCGTTGCCTTATTTCCACCAAATCCTTTAAAAGTTATAATATATTTATCTCTTAAAATCTTTGCAACAGATATTTTTTTAGTTAAAGTATCACCATTTAAGAAAAAATAATCAACACTAGCACCGGAATTTCCAAAGAATGGATGATTTTTTATTGTCGGAAGAAGTGAGTTAGCAAGTATAGCAAATATAAAATAACCAGTAAAAGCAACAATTGATAGCATCGTCTCTTTTATCTTAGGTTTTTTGAAATATCCCATACCAACAGCCGATATTGGAATAATTAAATCATAAATATGATTATACCAAAACCTAACACTACTAACTGAAAAAATAGGATTTTCTTTTCCTATATTTGGAAATACCAATGCCATAAATGCACCAAGCACATTCACAAAATAGGTGAAGTAAAAAAGGGATTTTACTTTAAAGGGAATTGCAATAAGTAAAAATATTAAAGCAGTATGGCATAAATGAACTGGCCAGTTAGATAAATTTTTAAAACTTTTATAACTATAATAGTCAAAAAAAGTTATAAATGCACTAATAGCAAGCCATGTTAGAAAAATCTTCTTTTGACCTTCAGCTTTTTTCCTAAATATATATGTAAATATAAAAGGTATAATAAATGTTAAAACAAGTAGTACTAAATGAAAGGCTGATTGAGGTTTAAAAAATACTTTATTTCTTCCAAGAATTAAGGCATATCCCATAGTTGGCATTGCTGCAAAAAATGTTGCACATACAGTAAATAAACTAAATAAATAATCATTTATATTTCTAGGAAGTGGATTAGTCCTTTTATTTGTATCTAGAATAAATAGTATACTTAAATATATCATCAAAATATATAAAAATGAATTTATAAAAAAGTTAAAGCTATCTAAGTTATACCATAGATTAAGAGTTCCTGTGTATGAATAAATAACCACATTTATAAATGCTAAATTTAAAAAAGCAACAAAAGGAATATAAAAAATCATTAAAATTCTTAGAAAGTTATTTTTTTTAAAACTTGGAGCAATTAAGCAAATAGGTATTGCAGAATATGTTAAAACTTTAAACCAAAATATGATATTATTTAAAGCAGACGATGGAAAATCTTCTGTAACAAATGAAATATAGTTTTTATCAAAAATATCTAAAAAATCATCAAAGTGAGCATTATATAAAAACATATATATCAAAAAAACAATCAAAAACATTATTTGGAATATTTTTAATACTGTTTCTTTTTTTATGAAATTATTTTTCTTATATATACCTATAAAAAGCGGAAGGGATAAAATAGGAATAAGAAGTGTTAATAGTGCCATAATTATTATATTTACATATTTTACCACAATTTATATTATCTATCAAATTAAACATATTATGATATTTTATTTTGCAAATCGTTTGCAAATTTTAAAGCCATTTGCTACAATACTAGAGGTGATTAAATTGAAAAAATATTTTATGGCTTTAATTTTAAGCATTATGGTTTTTATATTAACAGGTTGTAATAATAATTTATATAGAGGCAAAAGTATAATAGCAACTCATTACGTTGCCTATGATATTGCAAAAAGAATTGCTGGAAATAAGATTTCAGTAGGACTATTAACAAAGCCTGGAAGTGACCCACATACATTTACATACACATCAGATATGATGAATTCAGCCTTAAAGGCTAAACTTTTAATAACAAATGCTAAATTTTCTGACTATCAAATTATGGAACTTGATGATTATATTAAAAAAGATAAAAAAGAAAAATTAAATCTTTTTTACGAGTTATATAAAAATAATCCCAAGATAAATGAAGATGAAATTCTAAATCATATAAAAGATAAAAAGACAAATAAAAAAGACGAACACGAAAACGAAGAAGAAGATAAAAAAATACATAAATATGCTCATTTTTATAACTCTTATGATAATATTTCTCAAATGATGAAAATAATCCTTAAAAAAATACAAAAACTTGATCCTAAAAATAGCGGTTATTATAGTGAAAATTTACAAAAGATTAAAAATAAAATGGTTAACCTATGGAACGATTCGCTATATATTAGAAACTATTCTATCGATAAAAAGCAAATTTTCTTTCTAGGCCATGATTCTTTTGGACTATTCGAAAAAGAATTCGATATAAAAATGATCACATTAAACAATCATATATCAAGTGATAAAATTAACAAAAGTACTGAATTTAATAATTTCATAAAACAGTTAAACGAGAAAAAACCAACTCATATATTTACACCTGAACTTAGTGAAAATGAGCATTTAAAAGAGAGCATTCGTGAAAGTCTAACTTACAAAGATTTTGATTTTTATGAGCTTCACTCTTTGCATAATATCTCAAGCGAAGATTTTAAAAATGATGTATCAGTTTATGATATTTTCAAAAGAAATCTAGAAGTTTTAAAAAGTTATATATTAAATTTAAAATGATTGATATATCTAATTTATGTGTAAAATTTAATAAGCAAGAAATATTAAAAAACATCTCCTTTAAACTTAATAAAGGAGAGTTTTTATATATCCTTGGACCAAATGGATCAGGAAAAACTACTCTTATAAACTCAATTATAAAACTTATAAAACCATCAAATGGAAAAATAATAAATGATTTTAAAAAAATAGCAACACTCTTTCAAAAACAAGTTGATTCATCTAATTTTCCTGCTAGTGTATTTGAGATACTAAAATGTAGCAAAAATAAAAATATTAAAAGTCTTGAATTTGATAAAAAAATATATTATTGGCTTAACAAAATGAAAATATATAATTTAAAAAACAAGCTAATAGGTGAACTATCTGGTGGAGAATTTCAAAGAATAATGTTTATAAAAACTATAATAAACGATCCTGAACTTTTAATTTTAGATGAACCAACCAGTGCAATTGATCCAGAATTTAGAAAAGAATTTAACAATATTTTAGAAAATATAAATAAGGAAGGAACTACTATAATACTAATAACACACGACCTATCTGGTCTGGATCCATATTGTAAAAATAAAGTTCTTTTTTTAGATAGAGAAATAAAATTTTATGGTAGTTTTTGCGACTACCATATAAAATACGGTGATAAAGATGTTCATCATAGAGATTCCATTTAATAGATATTTTTTTCAAAACGCTATTATTATAGGTCTTTTGATTGCATTTATATCAGCCTTACTAAGCCCTTTTTTGGTGTTAAAAAAAGAATCTCTTCTATCTGATGGAATAGCACATTCTGCCTTTCTTGGATTTAGTATTAGTTTATTTTTTAAAAATCATCCTCTTTGGATTGCTATATTAACTGCTACTGTTGCTGGTTTTTTAATTAAGTTCTTTATTAAAAAAACCTTATTTCAATCAGATGCTATTATAGGTATAATTTCAAATTTATTTCTTGCCTTAGGTCTTATTTTAATCAGTCTAAATGATGGACTTAATACTAATATATCACAACTTATAAGAGGCGATATAAACGCAATAAAACAATCAGATATTACTCTTGGACTTATTATTTTTAGTATCACCTATTTATTTATAATAATATTTTATAAAAAACTACTACTTATAACATTTGATTATAAATCAGCAAATATAAATAAAATATATAAAGAATCTCTTGATTATATTCTCACTATTTTAGTAAGTATTGTAGTAGTTATCGGAGTAAGAATTATCGGAGCATTTTTAATTGCATCAATTATAATATTCCCAAGTTTGATTGCAAGAAATTTAAAACTTAATTTTAAATACACCCTAATATCAGGTTGTATTATTTCCCTTTTAACATTTTTTCTTGGAATAATACTAGCACATATTTTAAATGTCCCTGCAAGCGCATTTATAACAGTCTTATTTTTTATAGATTTAATTATATCTTTAATATATAAAAAAATAAGATCTAAATAAGGTGATAATATGGAAAAATTAACTAAAAAAAGAGAATACATATTAAATATAATTAAAAATAGTAAAATACCTATTAGCGCATCTAGTATATTTGAAAACATTAGTAGCAGTCTAAAAATAGATTTATCTACCGTTTATAGATGCCTACAATATTTAGAAGAAAATAATAAAATTGAAAAAACAAATATTAAAAATACTAAATACTACTTCATTAAACAAAATCCCCACAAACATTTTGTATTTTGCATTAAATGTGATAGTGTTGAAACATTTCCTTGCTCAATAGAAAAAAATACTAACTTTGAAATA
>CAUTNH010000013.1:0-18814 GCA_963540225.1 uncultured Acholeplasmataceae bacterium
TAGTATTTTTACCTTTTTCCTAGGAAAAAGGTGACATAATACGACCACTTTCCTAGGAAAAAGGCGCATTTTACAATTAAAAGAGTTATTAAGTTATGATTTTTTAAAGTATTTCCTACTAAAGAATTACTAGCTAGATTTTCTTCCCTACGCACGCACACGGGCGTAAGTATATCTTTTACTCTATTACTCTTTATATCATTATTAATATATGTATTATTAGTGTGCAAAAAATGCATTTCAGGAAATTCTTTACATAGATTAAATTTGCCTTAGAAAATCCTTGTCTTTTTCTATCAATTAAGCCAAAATTTTCTAGCTCAATTAAATACTTATTTACCGAATTATTAGACTTTATTCCTGTGTCTTTCATTATGGTTTTTACCTGGTATATTACATATATTTTTCCATCTTTATCTAGCCATTTATTTTTAGTCTCTTTTAACTTCATAGGGGTAAATGGCTATAAAATATATTTAGATTACATAAAATAATCAAAATATTTTCTTAAATGATAAAATACTGCATATCCCGCATTATCTAGCATTTATGATAAAAGAAATTATTAAAAGTGATACTTTATTAGATAAAATAAATAAATATTAATTTTATCTAAATTACTTAAAATTTGGCTAGATGTTATAGATTTAGTAATTCATCTTTATTTAATATTTTATGAATTGTTTTATCTTTGAATAAAACAGCTCTATCACTTAAAGCATAGATACATCTTTTATCATGAGTTATTGTGATTAAAGTTGCATTTTCTTTTTCACAGTAATTATTTATAATATTTACTAGATTTTTTAATTTTTCAAAATCTTGACCCACAGTTGGCTCGTCTAAAAGTAAAACTTTTGGACTACTTGCAATAACAGCTGCAATCGATACTCTTCTTTTTTGTCCTTCAGATAGACTTTGTGGGTGTGCATCTTTTAATTTTTCTAAATCAAATGTTTTTAATATTTCAATTGTTTTTTTATCATCTTTAGAACTAAAATATATTTCCTTATAAACAGTTGGCATAAATAATTGGTAGTTCGGATTTTGGAAAATATAGCCAACTTTTTTAAACCATTTTTTAGATCTTCTTTTTTTTCCAAGTTTTTTATCTAAACATTGAATAATTTTTCCACCTGTGGGTTTTAGTATTCTTGCGATAATTTTTAAAAGTGTAGTTTTTCCTGCTCCATTATCTCCTAAGAAAGTAATTCGCTCGCCTTTACATATTTTCAGATTTACATTTTCAAGTACAGATTTATTTTTAAACTTCTTAGAAATATTTTCAAGTTTAAATAATACTTTATCACATTTTATCTTTTTTTTATTATCTGGGATTATTTTACTTTTATTATTTATATATTCTAACTTATTTGATATTTTTTCTAACTTTCCTAAGGATAAGTCATATATATTATCAACAATATCTTTTATCTGGTCAAGTCGATGTTCTAAAATTAGTATGGCATAACCTTTATTTTTTAATTTTATCAAAGCATCTATTATTATATTTATGCTATTTTTATCAAGATTTGCAAAAGGCTCATCTAGAATAATAATTTTTTGCTTCATAGCTAAAATAGATGAAATTATTAGTCTTTGTTTTTGCCCACCTGATAGGTTTTTAGTATAATCGCTAGGATTTAATTTTAAAAGTTCTGTAACATAATCAATTTGTTTTTTTATCTCTTGTGGATGAAAGTTAAAATTTTCCATCCCAAAGGAGATTTCATCTTCTACTATTTCATTAAGTATTTGCTCATCTGGATTTTGAAGGGTTGTTCCGATTTTATGAGATATTTCAAATATTTTTTTATTTTTAATATTTTTTCCATTTACAAGGATTGTGCCTTCAAATTTAGCATCATATAAATTAGGAATAATCCCATTTAAAAGATATATAAAAGAAGACTTACCACATCCAGATGATCCAGATATTAAGTTAATAGTTCCATAGCTTTGCTTGTAGCAAATATTATCTAATATTTTCTTTGCCCCATACCAAAGGGATAAATTATTAACTAGAATTGCATCCATATAATAGCTCCTATCATTGATGTTGAAATAAGGATTAAATAAATAAAATCTCTTAGTTTATAGTCAATTCTTTTATATTGGGATGTTTTAGTCTTATCAAGCGAAAACCCTTTTAATTCAATTGACATAGATAAAGTCTCACTAATATTTACAATTCTTATCATAAGAGGTATTAAGTAAGCACGATAAAATATCTTAAAGTTAAAAAAAGAACTTGCTCCACGTGTTTTCATTGCTTGCTTGATTTGTCTTTGTTCTTTTTTTAAAAGAGGGAAAAATCCAAATACAATCATAAAACCTAGAATAATTTTTTTAGATATCTTTATATTTTTTAAAGACCTTGTAAAATCAATCGGAGCAATTCCTAAATTAGGAATAACTGCCATAAAAAAAGCAAGTATCCTATTTACAGCAGGTATTGTAAAGTAGATATTTTTCTTATGTGAAAAATATGCAATAACCCCAAAGATTAAACTTGCAACTAATACAAATGGAATAGTTAAAAGTACTTGCTTATAATATCCAAATAGTAAAAATAAAACAGTTAAAAATCCAAAAAAATATAATGTTTTAATATTATTTGCATAAGATAGCCCAAATATTAAAATCATTATAGATGACAAAATACATATAAAAGGATAAATAGGATTTTTAATTTTAAGCTTATCAAACATTCCTATTTTTCCTTTGTTTTATTTTTTCTAATTCTTTACTTATAATATAACCTAGAAAACTTCCCAAAATTCCAAGAGCTATAATAGCGATAAATATTCCGATTGTTGCACCATAATTTTTGCTTGCAACTAAAATCATTTTGTCTTGCTTTATAATAAGGTTTATAAAATAATTTACAACGACATTTAAAGGAGCAAATAATATAACAAATAAAATTATTTGTGAGTTATCATGAAAACCTTTAAAAAATATAATAGATAAAAGTTCAAGTAAAAGCGCAACTATAAAAAATCCCGCAAACATTGGCCATGACATAATAAGCATAACAGATCCCATGATTGTAGTCATTATAATTAGGCTTCCAGTTTTTCTAACTCTTAAAAGACCAATTGTAAAAAATAGACTTATTTGAAAAGTTGTAACAAGATATGCAACACCAAATGTGACAGGTAAAAAAGGCGCAACTGCTGCCATTGGTGAGCATGATAGGAGTGTAATTAGAGAGATTATTGATAAAAATACAACATCACTTGTAGTATATTTTTGAAATATTTTATTTTCCTTTTTCATTTTCTCACCTCAGATAGTTTTTTATTTTCTAGTTTATATACCTTATCACATATAGCAATAGTAGATTTTCTATGCGATACAATAATTATAATATAATTTTGCTTATTTTTTATAAGGGATTTTAAAATAATACTTTCATTAATAGCATCAACATTACTTGTAGGCTCATCTAAAAGGATTATTTTAGAGCCTTTTAAAAATGCTCTTGCAAGTGATATTCTTTGTCGTTCACCTTGTGAGATATTATTAGCCTTAGAATCTAAGATGGTATTTAATCCATCAGGAAGATTATTTATAAAATTAGTAAGGCTTGCTTTATTTATTGCATCTTTTACTAAATTATCATCTGCATTGATATTACCAAGTTTAATATTATTTAAAATAGTTGTTTGAAATAAATAAGGAACTTGGTTTAAAAGTGTAAAGTTATCTAAAATAGAGTTTGTATTTATTTTATCTATGATAGTTTTGTTATATAAAATTTGACCACTGTCTGCTTTATAAAAGTTCATTAAAAGCTTTAGTATGGTTGATTTACCTTCACCGCTTTTTCCGATAATTCCGATTATCTCGCCTTTTTTAGCAGTAAATGAAATATCATCTAAAATAGGAGTTTTTTTCGTATATGAAAAAGATACATTTTTAAATTCAATATTATCAATTAAAATATCTTTTTCATTTTCTATTTTACATAAATTAGATTTTTCATTTACAATATGAACTACTCTCTTAGCGCTTGCAAAGGTTTGATTTAGGCTTGATGGCAAATTAGAAAGTGCAATAACAGGACCAAAGCCTCCGCTTATAATGGTAAAGGCAAGTATTATTTGTCCAAGATTTAAGGTTTTATTAAAATATAGGAAAATTAAAAATCCAAGATTTATCATTATAAGAGAGGATATTAAAAATGCTGTGAAAGAAAAATTAAAAGTATTTTTATAATTTATTTTTTTAGTATAGTGAATTAGCCTATTGCTTAGACTTGTAATTTTTTCTTTTCTTCTATTAACTGCCTTATATAGTGTAAGTTCTTTTATTCCCCTTAGGCTATCTAGAAAAAACGAGTTAAAAATTGAAAATATACTTCTGTATTTTTCACCATCTTTTTTTATAATTCTTGCTTGGATAAGAGGGTTTATAAGACCAATAATTAAAAATGATAAAAAAGCCAAAAGAGCTATCCACCAGTTTATTAAAAATCCAATTGTAAGAATTAAAACAAGAGAGGTTGTAATTGCAATAAATATAGGACTTATTGTATGAGCATAAAACACTTCTAAAAGCTCAATATCGCTTGTGATAAGGGATAATAAATTCCCTTTTTTCATTTTTTCTAATTTGGCTTGATCTAACTTTTTCAAAGTTTTAAATATTTTAAGTCTGATTGCTGCAAGCAATCTAAATGCCATATAGTGGTTTTGATATTGCTCAAGATACCTTAAAAATCCTCTTAAAAATCCAAGACCAATAATAAGGCCTATAAGCAAGTAAATGTTTATATATACAGTATTATTTACAAGACCTGCAATTCCAACAGCACCTAGGATAGTTATGCTCATTGAGCATATAAATCCTAAAGTTCCATTTACAATTGCAAGAAGCATTATAAAAAGAAGACCTTTAAGCATCTTTATTAGATTTGGTAAGATTTTAATTTTTCTATTATTTTTATTTTTCATAGTTTTCTAATTTTAACTGCTCGTCAAACATCTTTTTATATAATCCATTTTTTTCTAATAACTTATTATGGCATCCAGATTCTATAAGCTTTCCATTTTCTATAAAGTAAATATTATCAGCACCAAGACAATTTATTAGTCTATGAGTTACAAATATTACAGTTTTATTCTTACTTAAATTTTTAATATTATCAGTAATTATTTTTTCACTGTCACTGTCGATGTTTGATGTAGCCTCATCGAATATATAAATTCTTTTATCAAGGGCAAGAGATATTGCAAGTGCAAGTCTTTGCTTTTGCCCACCGCTTATATTTTTACTATCTTCTAAAATAATTTTATCAAGACCATCTTTATCATTTTTAACAAAATCATATAAATCGACTTTTTTAAGTAGCTCATAAATTTTATTATCATCTATATTAGGGTTAGATATTTTAAAGTTATTTTTGATAGTATCATTAAATAAATATGTATCACTTGAAGCAAATACTAGGTTATGAAAATAATTATCTTTTGATAAGTCATGAATTAAAATATTATCTATTTTAATATTTCCATATGTAGGTAAATAAGAACCTAGGATTAACTTTAAAATAGTAGATTTTCCAGATCCAGAATTACCTACTATTGTTGTAAGAGTATTTTTTTTAAAGTTAAGATTTAAATTATTTAATACATTCTTTTTACCATCATAAGAAAATGAAACATCTTGAAATTCAATTTCTCCATTAGTAATACTTTTATCCCCCCAGCTATTTTCTTTAATATTTAAAAACTCAATTATTTTTTTGCCAGAGTTTACACCATTTAAAGATATATGAAAAGCACTTCCTAAAATTCTTAAAGGAATAAAGAATTCAATTGCAAGAAGTACTAGAAAAAATCCTTGGTAAATAGCTGATTCTTTTGGCAGAATATTAGGTATAAGTGATATGTTATTTTTAGCATCAAGAAGTGCTAAACTAATTCCAATTCCAGCTCCTCCAAATGCGATAATATCCATTAGAGTTAAAGATACAAGCTGGATTACTAAAACTCTCATTGTGATTTTTCTAAAATCTGATGCACTGTTTTCCATCATTTTCTCATATCTATTGTCTGCTTTAAATATTAAAAGCTCATTTAAACCAGATACGCTATCATAAAAAGTATCTCCTAGATGGTAGTATTTATCCATATATTTGTTTACAATATTTTTAGCTTTTTTAGCAACCGCCATGATTGTTCCAGGTATAAAGGGAACAATTAAAAGAAGAGTAATTGCAACCTTATAATTTAAAAATACTGAAATTACAAAAAGTATTATTGGTGCAATCATTGAATAAAATAATTGCGGAATAAAAATTGTAAAATACATATCAAGTTGCTCAATTCCCTCAATTGACATTTGAGTAATTGTAGACATTGAAAATTTATTAGTAGCATCAAATCCTAATCTTTCAGTTTTTAAAAAGACCTTATTTCTTAAATCTTTCTTTAAACTTTTGGTGATTTTATCTTTTGTGTGCCCAATTAGTATAGATAAACTATATTTAACTAGTATGCTAGAAAATAAAAAAAGAGCTATATTTACATATTTAATATAATTTTTATCAATTTCCGGCATTTTATATAAACTGTAAAAGGTATAAGCGATTAAGCCTGTAAAGAAAATATTTAAAAAAAGACTTAAAATCATAAGAAATATGGTGATAAATATATACTTTTTATTTTTACCTATTAAATTAAAAATATCTTTACTAATCATTTATTACTTCCTATTATTATTTCTATAAATTCTATTATATATTATATAAGACATATTAAATATAACAGGTTATTGCTTTTAAAGACCAAAATTATAAATATTTTTATAAATAAATGATATTTTTAAGAATTTCTACCTTTTATGAAAACGCTTACATTTTTATTTTTATTTTTTTTAAATAGAATATTTGACAAAAAAAGCACTTTTTTATATAATCTTTTTTAATATTTTTATAAAAATATAATAAAAGGGGGAAAATTATGAAAGCGTTAAGAAGAGTTCTTCTTGGTCTTGTTTTTACTGTTTTAGCATTTGTTGCTGTTGCATGTGTGAAGACAATAGATGGTACAGAAATTAGTGATAACACATACCAAGAAGTGAAAAAAGGTTTTACTAACCTTAATCAATTAACTAAGGATGGGAAACTTGTAAATGATGGTATCAATCCAATTAAAAAGGGCGATAAAATAACAATTGGTAAAGATACTTTTACTTTAAAAGATGAATATAGAAAAGTATATGTTATAGAAGTATCAGAAAACAAATTCAATTATTTATCTGATACATATAACTGGAATAAAGAAGTATATGCTAATATGGTTGATGCTTTAATGTCAACTGATAAATTTGGTAATATTATTGGTGAGCTTGCAATAGGTAAGAAGACTTTTGTAAGAGATGGAAAAACAGTAATTCAATACCAATTAAGACAAAACGTTGCTTGGGTTAATAATAAAACAGGTAAGGTTTACGAAGCGACAATTAATGGTAAAAAGGTTAAACAATATTTAAAAGCTGAGGATTTTGTTACTGCTGCTAAATATGTTATTAATTCTAAAAATGGATCTCCTCTTGCACATCAATATTCACAAAATATTTTAGGTGCTAAGGAATATATTGATGCAACTAAAGAAGGCAGAAATGGTGATTTTTCAAAAGTTGGAGTTAAGGCTATTGGCGCTGATATAATTGAGTATACTTTATTAAATGACATTAACTATTTTGATTCACTTTTAACATATTCATGTTTTTTACCAGTTAATAAATATTTCTTAAAAGAAGTTGGAACTAAATTTGGTACATCTGCTGATAATATTTTAGTAAATGGACCTTTCAGAGTTTCAAAACATGTTAACGAGCAAAGAATTGAGTTTGTAAAAAATAATTATTATTGGGATCCAGGTCATGTTTATTTTTCTAAAATGACATGGCTTTATGTTGATCAATCAAAACCAATCTCTGAGGTAAGAGAAATGTTTGAACAAGGTAAGATTGATTCATTTGGAGTAAATTCAACAGATAATGAAGGTGTTAGAAAATATATTGGTAATGGTACTTTACAAAACCCAGAAAATCCTAAGGCAACATCTGTTAGAACAAATGACTCATCAACTTTTTATGGTTTGTTTAATTTCAATAGAAAAACATATGAATATCCTGCATCAGCGCCAACTGGATATGATAAATATTCTACAAACAAGGCAGTATGGAATAAAGATTTTAGATTAGGATTTTTATATGGTATGAAAGTTGAGACATTCCTTCTTTCGAGAAGTAAAAATCCACATGAAAAAGTTTATCGTAGATTTACAACACCTGAACTTGGTATATATAGTGAAGGTGGAAAACTTAAAGACTATACAACACTTGTTGATGATATATATAATTTAAAAAATGGAACAACTGGTGTTAGTTTATCAGGATTTGATAATGGTAGTGATCCTATATTTAATACTCAAAAAGCTATCGATTTTTTCAAAAAAGCTTATGAAGAATTGAAAAAAGATCCATCTGTTAAGTTTCCAATCCAAATTGATACAATTGGAGAAAGAGATGTAGTTGCAGGAACATATACAGATAAAATGCTTGATGATCTAGAAAAACTAGGAATTATAAATGGTGTTCAATTATTTAAAATTAATCGTATTATTCCACAAAGTGATAGTCAATCACAAACGTGGATATTTAAAATAAATAACTATGATTTAAATCTTTCTAGTGGTTGGGGTCCTGATTATGGCGATCCTAAAACATTCTTAAATACAATAGTGGAAAACGGTGATATCGTTGCAAATTATGGATTTGGTGGCACACTAACTGATAGTGAAAAAGCAATGCAAAAAGAATTACTTGGTGCCTATACTAAAAAATGTAACGAAGCATTTGCTGAGACAAAAGATATTAAAAAGAGATTTCAACTTATGGCAGAAGCTGAATATAAAGCTATTTACGAAGATGCATTACTTATACCAATTCAAACTCGTGTTGGTTATGCAGTAGTGGTTGGTAAAACAATACCATATACAGTATCTCGTGCACCATATGGCATATCTAGTTCTAAACTTAAAAATTTAATGGTTTCTAAAGATGATCTTACAAGAGAAGAAAGAAATAATTTAAGAGAATTATTTTACTTACAAAAAGAAAATAAAACAATCAAAAGAACTAACATTACACTTAGTGGGATAAATGGATGGGAAGTTTCTTCTACATTAAATGGTGAAATTGGTAGTGTTGTAGATCTACCAAGACCATATCAATCACTTAAAAAACAAGACGGTAGTTTAATTGATAAAAACGATAGATTAGAATTTGAAGGATGGTATTTAGATAAAGAACTAACAAAACCAGTTTCTAAAAATGATAAAGGTCAATATTTATATCCAGATAAAGATGCAACATATTATTTAAAATCTAAAAAATATGTAAGTCCAGAGCCTGAGGTAGATGGTTCATATGTAGATCCTAAGAAATATATAGTAGATGAACTTCAAAAAGTTTCATTAAAGACAAAATCAAATACAGGATTATTTGCTGAGGTTTATAAAAAAGTAACTAAGGATGGTAAAACAAATTGGGTACTTGCAAAAGCTTCTGATGTGAAGGCTCTAATAAATGGTAATGATTTATCATTTGCATTATTTAAACTTGGCGTATATAAAATTGTTGTAAAAGAACATCAATATATTGAAGGAGACAAAACATTAGAACTTATTTGCACAAATAAACCTAAAAGAAAACTATCAAAAGAGATTAAAAATGTATTTGTACAAGAGTATTTAGAAAATGATTTAGGCAAAGAAAAATTATTTAATGTTGAAAAAGTTTCTGAAGGAAAATATAAAACTATTGTTGAGCTTCCATATAATAGCAAAAAGCAAAACTTCTTCTTCTTTGGATATAAATTTGATACAGAAAAACCTGAATTTGATGGATTTGAAGGTGCTATTAAAGAAAAAGGTAGTGGAATTGCTAGCTCTCCTGTTAAAGTTGACGGTTTTAATATTCTAGTAAGACAAAAAGATGGTCAAAGAGTATATACTATTAAGTTAATACAATTTGAACTAGATGAGACAACAGGTGAATTAAAAGAGACTAAAACATTAGAGTTAGAAGTTACAGTAAAATCTAAATAATTTAATATAAATACAATAAAGTTATATTTAGGCAGGCCAATGCCTGCCTAAATTAACATTTATTAGGAGTAGTATGGATAAAGATAATAAAATAAATCCTAAGCAAATTAAAAAAATTGCAAAATTAAATTTAAGAAAAAAAGAAAATCAAATAAATGAAAAAATGGAATATGAGATTGCTCTTGCATCTGGTAAATCAAAAGATAGATTAAATAAAATTTTTAATAGGTTTAGCTTTGGTTCAATTGATGAAGATGAAAAAAATATACAAGTTGAGGAAAACAACAATCTATTTTTAAAAACCAAACAAGAAATAATAGATTCTTATTCTGATGATTTCAAAAGGGCAGAAGAAGAATATAATTCATTTTTAGAAAACCCTAATTTAGATGAAATTAAACAACATTCTTTTTTTGTTAAATTTAAAAATGTTTTAAGACAAATTGGCTTATTTTTTAAAAAGCCTACTTTTTTGTATATTTTAAAAAGATTAGGTTTGTCTATTATCACCCTGCTTTTAATAATTACATTTGTCATAATTTTAATAAGATTTATACCTGATGATAAATTCTATGATGTTCAGTTATATCAAAAATTGCTAGGCCAATCTGGAAAAGAAATTGCTGATAACTTTAAAAACATTTCTCTATATCAAGCAGGTCGTGTTAGAATTGATGGAACAAGAATTAGTTTAATTGAGTCAATATTTAAGTATATCTATAATATCCTTCCAATACCTAAAAAGATTCCTGTTGCATGGGATTTAACCTATACACAGCCTATTGAGTATTGGTCTGGTTTAATCTATCTTGGTAAATCGCAAATATACTCAGAGTATGTATCAGTTCTTTTAAGAAGCCGCATAGGAATATCATTTGCTATATCTATTATTACTTTAATTTTTACATATTTAATAGGTTATCCACTTGGTATTGCGATGAGCAAAAAACCAGGAGGAATAATTGATAAAATAGGTAATGCTTTTATTGTTTTAAATTATGCAATACCAGCACTTGTATTTTTCTTAATTATGAATAAAGTGTTAGGTTCTCCTAATGGCATATTTAAAAAATTAGATTTTGGGTTTGCTTATGAAAAGGGAAAACTGCATACATTAGTTCCACCAATTTTTACAGTTGTATTTTTATCAATACCGGGAGTATCAATTTGGGTTAGAAGATATATGGTTGATGAGTTAAATAGTGATTATGTTAAATTTGCACGTGCTAAAGGCTTATCAGAAAATAAAATTATGTATACTCATGTTTTAAAAAATGCAATTATCCCGCTTATTAGAAACATACCAGCATCATTTATTCTTGCGATCGTTGGTTCTTATTTTGTTGAATATATTTGGGCAATTCCAGGAACAGGTGGTATTTTAATTAAAGCGTTAAATGGTGCTGTTCCTGATATTGATGTTATTGTTGGACTTACAATGGTTTATTCATCTCTTGGAATGCTTGCATTTTTACTTGGTGATGTTGCAACTGCCTTATATGATCCAAGAATTAAACTTGCTGGAAAGAGAGGTTAATTATGGAAAATATAAGTAGTATTAAAAATGAAAATGAAGTAATTAATGAAGATGAATTGTTTCACTTTGTTGAATTAGACGAGACAAAATCTGAACATCTATCAAAAGAACCATACTCATATATGAAAGCGGTTTTTAGAAGTTTCATAAAAAAACCTGCTGCAATAATTGGAATTATAAGTTTTATAGTTTTAATATTAGGAATTATCATAATACCTCAGTTTGCATACGATGGCGCATATAAACATGATATATCAAATATTAATGCATCAATAAGTAGAGCTCATTTATGGGGAACAGATAGAATAGGTAGAGATTTATTTTTTTCAACATGGAAGGCTGCAGGTTATTCTTTGTGGCTTGCAACAATATCTGCTATTATAAATTTAATAATTGGAATATTGCTTGGTCTTGTCTGGGGATTTTTTAAAAAAATAGATTGGTTGTTTATTGAGATATATAATCTTATATCAAATATACCAAGTATGCTTTTATATATGCTTTTATCAACAATTTTTATTCAAGCAGGATCACTGCCAATTGAGATAAGATTAATATTTACGCTTACTTTAACAGGATGGCTTGGTATTGCAAGGTTTGTAAGAAATCAGACAATAATAATAAATGACCGCGAATATAACATAGCGTCAAAAACTTTGGGAACACCAGCCAGAAGAATGATGACTAAAAATTTACTTCCATATATTATGGCAGTAATTGTAACAAGTTCAATGACGCTTATACCAAATATGATCTCATCAGAAGTCTCGCTTTCATATTTTGGTTTAGGTCTGCCAAGTGATTCTGTATCACTTGGAGCACTTCTTGATTTAGGAAGAAGAGACTTCTTACAATACCCACTTCCACTTCTTGCGCCAGGAATATTACTTGCGCTTATTATATTTACATTCTTTTTAATAGGCATTGCATTATCTGATGCCTTAGATCCAAAAACACATAGATAGGTATTATATGAAAATAAATAAAATATTAGATCCAAAGTTAATAGTTGCCGATACTGAGCATATAAAAAAAGGAGACACACTAGTTTCTATAAAAAATCTAGTTGTCAAGTTTTCAGTTCGGAATAAAATTCTAACTGCCATAAGAAATGTTTCGCTTGATATAAAAAAAGGTGAGATATTAGCGATTGTTGGGGAGTCTGGTAGTGGTAAATCAGTATTAACTAAATGTTTAATTGGACTAATTGATAAAAATGAAATAATCGATCAAGGAGATATACTTTATTCAAATGTAAATCTTGCTAAAATAAAAAATCCTAAAGATTGGTATCAGATAAGAGGTAAAAAAATTTCTATTGTCTTTCAAGATCCTCTTACATCTCTTAATCCACTTAGGAAAATAGGCTCTCAACTTTCAGAAACAATTAGACTTCATAGAGGTTTTAACAAAGTTGAAGCAAAGGCTGAAGCAATTAGACTACTTAAAAAAGTAGGTATACCAAATGCAGAGAAAAGGTATGATGATTATCCATTTCAATACTCTGGTGGTATGAGGCAAAGAGTTGTAATTGCGATTGCCCTTGCATCTGCCCCGGATATTCTTATTTGTGATGAGCCTACAACAGCACTTGATGTTACAATTCAAGCACAAATACTAAAACTAATAGAAGAGTTAAAAGAAGAATTTGGATTTACTGTTATATTTATAACTCATGATTTAGCGGTAGTTGCTGAAATTGCTGATAGGGTAGCGGTAATGTATGCGGGCAAGATTATTGAGTATGGAAGTGTTAATGATATATTCTATGATCCAAGGCATCCTTATACATGGAGTCTATTATCATCTTTACCTCAACTTGGTCAAAAAGGCGAAAAACTATATTCGATTGCAGGAACACCACCAAGTTTATTTGAGGAGATAAAAGGTGATGCCTTTGCACCAAGAAATAAATATGCTATGGCTATTGACTATGTAAAAGAGCCACCACTTATTAAGGTATCTGATAGTCATTATGCAGCAACATGGCTTCTTGATAAAAGAGCACCTAAGGCTGAAAGACCAAAGATTATATCTGAGATATCTGACAGAGTAGCAAAAGTTTACTCAGGAGAAAAAGATAATGAATAAAAGCGATATTAAAAACAAATTAAAAAATCTTAATGTTGAATATAAAAAAGATATTAAAGATAAGCTAGTAGATATTAAGAAAAATTTGAATGAAAAAATAAATAAATTAGGTCAAGATAAAACTAAAGCACTAATTAGCGAACTAAAAAAAGATGCAGAAGATGAATACCTTGATTATAAATATGAAAAATATAGTAAATTTATTGCAGATGAAAAGATTCTTTTAGAAGAAGGAAATATAAAAAAATCTGCATTTGTAAATTGGTTTAAAAATTTATTTCATAAACCTATTTATAAAATGACATCACCTAAAACAGATAGTAGCGGAAGGGATATTTTACTCGAGGTAGAAGATGCATCTATACATTTTAAATTAGGTAAAAAAGTTGTTAAGGCATGTAATCATTTAAACTTTAAAATATATAAAGGTGAGACATTTGGTCTTGTTGGTGAGTCTGGTAGTGGTAAAACTACTATTTCAAGAGCAATTATTGGAATAAATAAATTAACGGGTGGAAATATTTATTTTAAAGGAAGAAATATAAGTCATCCTTTGAAACATAAAGAGGAAATGAAAGTTAAAAAAAATATTCAAATGATTTTCCAAGACCCAGCGGCATCGCTAAATGAACGAGCTAATGTTGACTATATCATATCAGAGGGTCTTTATAACTTTCATTTATTTAAAGATAAAAATGACAGACTTAAAAAAGTATCTGATATGCTTAATTCAGTAGGACTTTTACCAGAACACTTAACAAGATATCCGCATGAGTTTAGTGGTGGACAAAGACAAAGAATAGGAATAGCACGCGCACTTGTAATTGAGCCAGAACTTGTTTTAGCAGATGAGCCAATATCGGCATTGGATGTATCAATTAGGGCACAAGTTTTAAATTTATTAAGTGATCTGCAAAAACAAAAAAATCTAACATACTTATTTATAGCCCATGATTTATCAATCATAAAATATATTAGTGATAGAATTGGTGTTATGCACCAAGGTTATTTAGTTGAACTTGGACTGGCCGATGAGATATATCAAAATCCCATTCATCCATATACAAAGGCGCTTCTTACAGCCATTCCTCAGCCAGATCCAAAAACTAAAAGTATAAGAAAAAAGATTATATATGATATGACAGGTATAGATTATGAAAAATGTATCTGGCAAGAAGTAAAACCAGGACATTTTATTCTTACAACTGATGAGCTGAGAAAAAAATGGCTTAAAGATGATGAAAAATAAAAAACTTACAATTATTTTAGTTACTATTTTTATGAATCTAATTCCTATTTTAATTGGTCTAATTTTAATTTTAAGTATAAAAAGAAGATTAGATTTATTTGAGATAGTTGTTGCATCATTTGGATTAGTTTATATAATATTATTTACAATAAGAGCAAATCATAACCTTAAAAATAACAAGAAAAAAGAAAATGAAAATATATCTAATGAAATAGATCTAGAAAAAATAAAGTATTATAAAATAAGTCAGAGGATTTTAATATATTCTGGATTAGGACTTTTAGTTGTAAGTGGGATTTATTTTTTAATAATTAGATATGCTATTGGAGGTTAAAATGTTAGAATTTAAAAATATATCACTTATAAAAAAAGATAAAAAAAATACTGATATCATTTTAGATGATATATCTTTTAACTTACCTAAAACAGGGCTTGTAACTTTTAAAGGAAAATTTAATTCAAGACAACCTCTTTTAAGACTTATTGCTGGCTTTGATAAACCAACAAGTGGTGAAATTTTATTTAATGATAAAATCATTCAATATAATAATCCAATCCAATTATCTAAATATAGATTTAATAATATCGGTATATCACAAAGAAAAGATAATTTTTTTGAGATGCTTACAGTTAAAGAAAACTATGACTTGCTTAATCTTTATACAAGATTAATATCAAATGAAAAAATTAAAGAAGTTCTTGAATATATAGGTTTAGATGAAAAAGTTCTAGGATTAAAACCACAAGCGCTTACCAAAGGTGAGCAACAAAAGCTTGCAATTTCAAAACCATTACTTTTAGATGTCCCTATTATCATAGTAGAAAATCCTATAAAATATCTTGATACAAAAGATGAAGCGTCTGATGTTATGGAGCTTCTTAAAAAAATATCTAAAGAAAGACTGGTTTTAGTATTTACAAATGATGATTGTATCGATGATATTTCAAATGGTATTATTACAATTGAAGGTAATAAAATTAAATCAAACACTATTAGTAGTAGTATTTTAGATAATGATATTACTAGTAATATTAGTAGTGGCAATAAAATATCGTCATCTAAATTTATAACTAAATTATCAGCCAACTTAGCACTATCTAATATTAACTATAATATTTGGATTTTCTTATTTATAATATTTGGACTTATATTTCTTAGCTTAGGAATGCAGTATAAGGTAAAAAAGATAAATAATAAAGATCTAAGAGATAATTTGATTAAGACAAATAATAAATACGCATGGCTTTCTACTTTAAAAAATATAATGGAGGAGCCACTTAAAGAAGATGATTTGAAATTATCAAGCGATATTTTTTATAAAAGGTATTATATTCAAAGAGATATAACAAGTGAAAAAAAGGCTAATCTTTTATCTAATGCAGTCTCATCAATTGTTGAGGTAAAAGATTTTAGTAAAACAGGTTTTAAACTTCTAGCAGGTAGATTTCCGAAGGATAACGAAGAGGTTTTAATTACTAAAAAAACCGCAATAAAGATGTATAAAGAACTTGAAAATGGCGGTGAGTTAGAAGATAGTTTAATTTTTGAAAAAGTTATTGATAGGGAATTTGAATTTAAAATTAATGGTAATAAGAAGACCCCTTTTGATCAAAGAAGGGTTTCTGGAATAATTGATGATAGCGACAATACTATATCTGAGTGCCTATACACATTAGATGGCTTTTATAAAGATATATTAAAAAAAGGAATACATAATCTTTCAGGAATTGCTGATATAACTAATTTTGAGTATAAGGGAAATGATGAAAAGGTTAAAAAAAGAATTGAAGATTATAATGGTATTAAAAATAAAAAAGTATTTTATAAAGATATAGATGGTTTTATGGAAAAAATGCAGGATAAAATCTTCAATATTACAACTATCGAAAAATATGATGGTAAAAAATTAAATGAAATAGAACTAGAAGATGATGAGGTGATTTTACCAGCAGATTTATATAATGCAATATTTAACGATGTTGCTGATAGATTAGTTTTAGAAAAAGCATACATTAAAGAAGAAAACCTAGAAGACCCATTAGCTCCGCCAAATATTAAAACAATAATTCAAATAAACAAAGATAAGCTTTTAAAAAATGTATCAATAGATATTACAACAAGAACTGGTAGGATAAGTCCAAACCATACACCAAATGGTTATATTAAAAAAAGATATAAAGTTGTTGGAGTTTTTTATGGTGAAACTAGCACAAGTCTTAATATAACTGGTAAATCTTTTAGCCAAATTGATGAGATGATGAATACATCTATAATATTTTCAAAAAATCAGATGAAGAAATTATCTGAATATGTAAATCATCCATTTGAATATATGGCTAATTTAAATTTGATGCAAGATCTTACACTAAATAAAAATATGGAATATTCAAAATTTCGTATAACAAATGAAATTATTGCAAATTCTGAAAAAATACTAAATAATCAAAGTGCTAAGAAAGTGTCAATTACTTATTTAGTATTTGGAACTTTATTTTTTGTAGGCGCTGTAATGATATCGGTTTCTCTTACAAAAAGTAGATACAAAAAAAGAAATAACTTATTTGCTACTTTTTGGATGGGTGGAAGAAATGAGTTTGAGATTAAAGCGGGATTTTTATTTAATAATTTAATAATGTCTTTAGCAGGATTTTTAATTAGTCTTATAATATGTCCGCTATTTATTTATTTTTTTCAGCTTTCGGTTATTGGAAGTTTAAAAAACATTTTTGGTAATGTATACACATTTAATGGATATGATATTTTATTTTTACTATTGTTCGCAATACTTTTTTCGGTTTTTAATACTGCAATAAATATTTTATTTATGAATAGAAAAAATTTAAAAGTTGGTAAATATCTAAACTAACATATAAAATTGTGCAAGATAAGATAGTTTTTATATAAGTAATATAAAAATAAAGTTTAGTAAATATGAGATTTACTGGTATAATATAAATGGATGTGATTAGATGAAAAAAATTTTAAAATCTATATATTTAATATTATTTTTTTCAGCATTAACTATTTTTTTATTTTCATGTAAAAAGAATGATAAGCCTAGTAAAGATATAAATGATTCAAATAAGCTTGCTAAGCTTGAAATAGTTGATAAAGAATATATTAAAGCAAAAAGAGTTAAGCCTAATGAATTTGAAGATGAGTTTGATTTTAGTAAGTTATATAAAGGAACATTAATTGAGATATCAATCAAATATGAAAATTTAAAAGGTAAGATTGTTGATAAACTTCTTGTTAATGGTTATGATGTATCTGAAAATATAAGAAAACATGATTTAACCTTAAGAAAATATATTCTTTCAATAAAAGAAGATACTAAGGTAAGTGTTGTGTTAAAAGATAAGCCAAAAGAAGATTTAAAAAAATATAAAGCAAGTATAAGCGAGATGGAACTTTACTATAAAGATGGCGATATATCACAAGGAGTGTATAAATCTAGTAAATATCTTGAATTTATGGATGGTTATGTATCTGGTAGTTTAGTAGATGCTTATACTACAATAAGATTAAAGATTAAAAATTTAGAAAATGATAAGAAAATTGTTGGTATTTATAAAAATATAAACGGTGAAAAAATAGATTATAGTTATGAATATAATACTATAACATTTAATATAACATCAGATTGTGATTTTTATATTCAAGTTGTATCTAAAAATAAATATAAATTGAATTTGCCTGATAAAGTAAAATTATTAGACCCAGATCCAACTAATCCAAGCCTTGGAGGAAATTTTAGCCAAACAGAATTTACTGATATATTAGAAGATACAAAATTAAAATTAAAGGTA
>CAUTNH010000014.1:0-18309 GCA_963540225.1 uncultured Acholeplasmataceae bacterium
TTTGCAACAAATAATAATATACTTACAAAATCTTTAATAAATATATTTAAAAATATTAGAAAATCTAATGATTTATCTAGTATAGATACAAGTTTAGAATATCTTGCAAGGCAAGGAGTATTTTTAATAAATAGAACATTACTTGTAAAAATTAAAAAGCCTGGAAGTATGCGTTGTAATGGGTTTGAAGAACTTAGCAAAAATGCAATAAAATTTATAAATGATAATCTAGAAAATGTAGTATTTATTCTTTGGGGAAAAGATGCCATAAGCTTAGAAAATATAATAAATAAAGATAAGCACTATATAATAAAATCAACCCACCCAAGTCCTCTTAGTGCGTATAAGAAAACTAAGAGTTTAGATTCTTTTTTTAATGTTGATTTTTCAAGACTTGCTAATGATTATTTAAAAAAGCATAATAAAAATATGATAAGTTGGGATTATAATAAATAAAAGAAGTTTAAAAGAAATTTTACAAGGATCATTACTAGCAGCGATTTCAGTATGTATATCGCTTTTTTTTGCTTATATAATTCCAGGCGGTGGCTCATTTGGACTTCCGCTTTATGCGATACCACTTATTATCTCAAGTATTCTTTTTGGACCATATCTTGGGTTTACAGTAGGATTTTTAGCAGATCTTGGAATTGGAATTTTAGGACCATATGGCTATATGCCACTTTATGTTTTCTCGACTATCACATGGGCTGTAGTTCCTGGGATATTTATTAAAGATTATAAAAAATATAAATTTTTAAAACTTTTAATAATAATATTTTATACATATTTAATTGCAAGCCTATTTAACTCGTTTGCAAATTATATCTACTGGGGCAAAAAAACTTTTATTCTAACTTTTACAGTAAGAGCCTTTAATATATTTTTATTTACACCAGTTTTAACATTTTTATCAAATAATATAATAACAAGCCTATTTCCTAATAGAAAAAATTATGTATGTGGTATAAAGGTTAATATTTTAAATTATGATAAAAATTAATATAATTGGCGCAGGCATTTCAGGCTCAGAGATAGCATTAAGGCTTGCTGAATTTAAAGATTTCAAAATTGATCTAATAGATATGCGACCTAAAAAAATGACAAGTGCTCATAAGACATCTTTACCAGCAGAGCTTGTATGTTCTAACTCTTTTAGATCTAATAATATTAAAAATGCTGCTGGATTATTAAAAGAAGAATTAAGGTTTTTAAAATCCCCTTTAATTTTACTTGCTGATAAAAACAAAATAGAAGGTGGTGATAGTCTTGTTGTAGATAGAAAAAGTTTTCAAGAAGATGTTTTTAAAAAATTAAAAAGCTATGAAAATCTAAATATTATCTGCGATGAGATAAAAGACCTTATTATAAAAGATGATGAAATTTATATAGTTGCATCAGGTCCACTTACAAGTGATGAATTATTTTTAAATTTAAATAAATTATTAGAAAATGAATCATTTTCATTTTATGATGGCACATCGCCTATAATTAACTCTGATTCTATAAATTATAATATTGCATATTTTAAAAATAGATTTGATAAAGGAGATAACAAAATATATCTAAACTTCCCTTTTAAAAAAGAGGAGTATTTGAATTTTTATAACAGATTGCTTGAATTTTCTAAAAGATATAATTTAGATAATAAAAATACTTTTCAAGGATGTCTTCCAATTGAAAAAATGGCAATTGATGGTATTGATACTCTTAGATTTGGTCCATTTAAACCAGTTGGTCTTGATAATGGTGGTAAAAAAAATTATGCTGTAGTTCAATTAAGGCAAGACGATTTTTTTAAGAAAATGTATAATATTGTAGGTTTTCAAACAGGGTTAAAAGAAGATGAACAAAAAGAATTAGTAAGACTTATTCCAGGCTTGGAAAATGCTACTTTTTTTAAGTATGGAAGGCTTCATGAAAGTAGATATATAAACTCGCCTAAAATACTTGATGAAAATTTTAGAACTAAAAAGTATAGCAATTTATATATAATTGGACAATTGACAGGAATTGAGGGCTATATTGAAAGTATTGCTACTGCTGATGTTGCTTATTTAGATATTTATTATAAATACATATTGAAAAAAGAATTTAAACTAGATAGTAAAACTATATTAGGAGCATTAGAAAATTATTCTAAAAACACTATTACAAAATACCTACCTATGAAGTCTAATTTTGGAATAGTTTTAGATACTCCAATAAATATTAAAAAAAATGATAAAAAGGAATATATTATAAAAAGATCACTTGAAAAAATTAAGGAGATAAAATTTGGAAATTGAAAATAAACTAGACTATATCGATAGATTCCTAGATTATTTAGAATATGAGCTTAACTACTCTAAAAATACTTTAATATCGTATGCTATTGATATAAGAGATTTTGAAAATTTCATAAAAAGGGAAGAATTTGCTGAGGATATTATACTTGTAAAAAGATTATCTATTTGCAAGAATTATATAAATTATCTAGGAGAAAAAAACTACTCTAAGAAAAGTGTTGCAAGAAAAATATCTGCATTAAGAGCATTTTATAATTATTTATATGAAGAAAAATTAGTAAATGAAAATTTATTTAATAAAATTCCAATACCTAAAATACCTAAAAAACTTCCTAATATATTAACAGAAAATGAACTAGATTATTTATTTAATTCGATTGATATTACAACTGTTCTTGGATTTAGAAATTATTTAATTTTAGATATGCTATATAGTCTTGGTCTTAGAGTAAGCGAGCTAATAAATCTAAATGTTAGAGAAGTTGATCTTTTACGTGGTGAGATTAAAGTATTTGGAAAAGGAAGAAAAGATAGAATACTTTATTTACATAAAGAACTTAGTAAAAATTTATCAAGGTATATGAAGTATGAAAGAGCAATTCTTCTTGCCAAATCAAGTGATAAAAGTATAGAAAATCTTTTAATAAATTATAAAGGTGGAGCATTAACTCAAAGAGGAGTTAGGAAAATTTTAAATGAGATTATAGATAAATCGGGAGAACATTATAAAATTCATCCCCATATGTTGAGACATGCTTTTGCAACATCTATGTTAAATAACGGCGCAGATTTAAAAGTTGTTCAAGAACTACTTGGACATAAAAACTTAAAAACAACCCAAATATATACGCATATAACAAGCAAAGAACTAATTGAAAGGTTTCAAAAATTAAGCCCAAGAAATAAAAAGGAGATAAAATGAGAAAATTTGAAAAAGTATCAAAATATAATGATATAGAACTACCTTATCCTAAAAGAGCAACAAAATATAGTGCAGGTTATGATCTTGCACTTTCAAAGGATATAATCTTTAAAAAAAATAAAATAACTATGGTTCCAACAGGCTATAAAGTATTGATGAATGAAAATGATACACTTTTAATATTTGCAAGGTCATCTTTATGCATAAAATATAATTTATCTCTTGCAAACGGTGTTGGAGTAGTTGATAAAGATTATTATAATTCCAAAAATAATGAAGGAGAGATATTTATACCTATTTTAAATCTTGGTAAGAAAGTAAAACTTCTAAAAGGCGAAAGAATAGCACAAGCTATATTTATAGAATATAATAAAATAGATAATGAAGATGAAAACAATAATATAAGAATAGGTGGATTTGGATCAAGTGATAAATAATATAATCCCCCAAGGTTAAAACTAACCTTGGGGGATTTGTATAGTAAATATTTAAATTTCATCTTATAAAAAATATTACAATAAATAATTTACGATAAATAAAAAAAGGACTGCAATATACAAATTAATTGTTTTACAGTCCTATAAGCGATCAAAGAATAGATTGGCTTTTTTCACCTTTTTTTCTTCTTACTGCAAAATAGTAGTATATTTCATATATAAGCCATGCAATTGAGCCAGCAAGGAATAATAAACCAATTGACCAATATGATACCATATAGCCATCATGACCACTTTTTTTAACAGCTAGTGTTGCTCCAAGATGAAATGGTATAAGTAAGAAAATTGCAAATGTAATAAGAGAACCCGAAACATAAGCATTAAATCCAATTGCAGCAGTAATTGCTATAATTGTTCCGATAAACTGAGTTGAAAATCTAACTGATAAAATAGCAGCATCACCACCAGCAGCATTCCAGTTTACAGCCTGGAATATAACAAGAAATAAAAATGTTACAATTACTGGAATAAATGCCCACTTTCTTGTTATAGGCACTCTATCTGATGTTTTATATCTTAGGATAAGTGCAAGTACTATTATTAAATAAATTAAGATAAAAAATGATGCAAATTCATAAGGATTATTTTTAATTACATCACCGAATGGTTGTCCACTAACACGAGCAGCCCATATAAATGCTGATGTTGCAGGAATTGTTTCCGCAAATAACACTATTATCATACCAGCAAGTTCTTTACCTGTTACTGAGACAATTATTGCTGCTGTAAAAATTATAAGAGATGATATAAATAAACCAATATCAGTTGCACTAACATTTTTACCTTTTCCGACTAAACCAAGTATTCTAAGTGCAACAGCAATTGCTGCTACAATACAAATAGATACTATTGATAAAATCTTTATATTTTTTCTTTTTTCTGTCATAAAAACTCCTTTCAAACCATATTAATTATATCATAAATTTACTTAATTATTTTTTTTGGTAAAAAATGTTTTAAATAAATTTAAAGAAAAAAGAGCAATAAATTTATGCTCTTTCTAAGTTATTTTTTCTAAGTGCTCTAGCAGATACTTTAACTGTTTTTATCTTACCATCTGCATCTTTAATTTTAACTTTTTGAATATTAACATTCCATTTTTTTCTAGTTGCATTTAAAGCGTGGCTACGATTATTACCGTATTGTGCTTGTTTGCCTGTTATATAACATTTTGCCATTTTTATCACTTCCGTTCATATAATTTAACATAATTAGGATTTTTTTGCAAGAAAAATGAAAAAACAAATCAAATATCGCCTTATTTTTATATAAATGATATAATTTATATGCTCAAAAATAAAGTAATGAGGAGAGATAAAGTGTCAACAATTACAATATCAAAATCCCTTTTTAAAAAAATGATTACAAACGGAGCTATTAATTTAAAAAATAACCAATCAGAAATAGATCATTTAAATGTATTCCCAGTTCCAGATGGTGATACAGGAACTAATATGCAAATGACTATGATGGCTGGAATTAAAGAAATTCTAGATTATGAAAAAAACAATGAAAGTTTTTCAGATATTTCTAAAATATTATCTCGTGGTCTTTTAATGGGAGCAAGGGGAAATTCAGGTGTTATACTATCACAATTTTTCCGTGGATTTCATATGGCATTAGAGACTATTATAAAAGATGAGATAACAGTATCTGAACTTATATCAGCTCTTACCAATGGATATAAAATGGCTTATAAAGCAGTTCAAAATCCTGTTGAAGGAACAATTCTAACAGTTGTAAAAATTGCAGCCGATGCTGTAAGAAAAAATAAAAAGAACTTAAAAACAATAGAAGAAACAATTGAGTTATATTTAAAAGTTGCAAAAGAAACACTTGAAAAAACTCCTGATCTTTTACCACAACTTAAAGAAGCTGGTGTAGTGGATTCTGGTGGAGCAGGATTTATTAAAATTATTGAAGGAATGCAAATGGCTCTTCGTGGCGAAATGTTAAAAGATGAAAGCAAAAAAGACTTCATTGTGCAAAAGTCATTTGATTTTAAAGATAACCACAAATTTAGTAATGCTGATATTAAATATGGTTATTGTACAGAATTTATTGTAAAACTTTTTAAACCTAAAAATTTTAAAGAAGAAAAAGTTGTAGATGTATTAAAAGAAATAGGCGATTCAATGGTTGTTGCTGTTGTTGATGATTTATTTAAAGTTCATGTTCATACAAATCAACCAGGTATTGTAATTACACTTGCTCAAAAATACGGAGATTTACAAACAATCAAAGTTGAAAATATGCGTCTCCAAAATGAAAAAATGGCTGCTGAAGAAAAAAAAGAAAAGCCTAAAGATATTAAAAAATATGGAATAATTTCAGTTTGTTCAGGTAGTGGTATATCTGATTTATTTAAAGATGCTGGCTGTGATATTGTAATAAACGGTGGACAAACAATGAATCCATCAACACAAGATTTTATCTCTGCTATTAATAAATTAAATGCTGAGCATATAATTATTATTCCTAATAATTCAAATATTATAATGGCTGCTGAGCAGACTAAACAAATATTCCCTGATAAAGATATTCAAGTTATTAAAACTAAAAATCTAGGGCAAGGATTTGCTGCTATTATGGTTTTTGATGAATTATCTGATATTGATTTAAACTATGAAACTATGCATGAGGCAATTAAAGAAGCTAATACAGCAGAAATTACCTACTCTGTAAGGGATACATCTATTAATGGCGTTGAAATTAAAAAAGATAATTTTATTGGTATTTGTAATGGAGAAATTAAAGTATGCGAAAACAATAAACTTGATGCTTATAAAAACTCTTTAAAAGAAATATTTAATAAAGATAAAGAACTTTTAACAGTCTTTTATGGTAAAGACTTAAACAAAGAAGAAATTAAAGAAGTTGAAAACTATACATATAGTGAATATTCTAATCTAGAATGTGAATTTATAAAAGGAGACCAAGATATTTATTCATTCATAATGATTATTGAATAAAATTAATTTTTTGCTATAATTATAAGGATGAATAAGTTTATAAAGACCTTTAAAATTTCAATTATTTTATTATTTATAGGGGTAATTTTATTTACCCTTTTTGCATGCCAGAAAGCAAGTTATGAACCAGGCGGAAAAGATATTGAAAAATTAAGGATAAAAGATATATCTATTAAGTATAATTATAAAAAAGAAATAAAATATTATTTAAATAAAATTATTCCTTATAAGAATAATTCAAAACTATCATTTGAGATTGATAAAAACTTAGATGAGGTTCTTTCCCTAAATTATCGTGAAAGTGAATTTTACTTTACTATTAATTTTAAAAATGTATCTAAAACTCCTAGTGGATATGTTAAAGTTAGAAATGGTCAAAATAAGGAAGTCGCAAAATTTAAGATTACAGTTTTAAAAAATACTGAAAATTTAGAATCTCAAATTAAAATACTAAGTCAAAATTTAGTAGGAATTAAAAAAACTGATACAGAAGATCCTAATAAGTTAACAGTAAATAAAAAATATATATTTGCAAAAGATTATATATATTTAAAAAAGCTACTTGAAGATGCTCAAAAAATTTATTCAAATGCAAATTCAGATCAAGAAAAAATAGAAACCCAGACAAATGCCTTGTTTCGTGAAAATTCTAGATTTAATACATATATTATAGAAGGTAAGAAAAATCCAGAATTTGGAACTAAGGGATCCATTATAGCAATCTCACTTTTTATATTTTTTGTAGCAAGCGCATTGGTTATTTTGGTGTTCTTATTTGTATTTAAAAATAAATTAAAGAAAAATAAAAATAAATCAAGTCATTCTGATATTGATGGAGATATTATAAGTGATAGCAAAAAGTAATGACCTTTTTGTTTTTGCAATGGATAAAGAAGCAAAAACATTCTTTTCTAAACTAGAATTTAAGCAAAAGATAAAAGATAATTTTTATAAGGTTAAATATAACAAGGTCTATTTTTATATATTATTTTCAGGAATAGGAGTTATAAATACTTTATATAATATTACACTTATACTAGATAAATATAAAATAAATAATATATATAATATTGGCTTTGTTGGTGGATGCAATTATAAAAGAGGCGAGGTTGTAGAAATAGATAAGGTCTATTTTATGGATTTTGATTTAACTAAATTTGGTTATAAAATTTATCAAATGCCGGGATTTAATAATTATTTAAATACTAATTCATTAAAATTGTTTAAAAAAGCAGATCTTTATACTTCTTCAAAATTCCAAGAAAAAAGGTTAAAAAATGTAAAAGAATATGTTGCAGATATGGAAGGATTTGCAATTTTGTATGCGGCAAGTAATAAAAATAAAAATTGTTCAATTATAAAAGTTGTAACTGATGAAATAGAAGCACCTAGCCAGTTTATGCAATACAAAAAGGCTGAAAGCCTTGATTCGGATTATATATATGAAAAAATAATTAAGGAGTTGTTTAAATGCGTGGTTTAATAATTGGAATTGACGGCTTTGAAGATGCTGAGATGTTCGTTCCAAGAGATCTTTTAATAAGATATGGATATATTATGGATATTACATCTTTCTCTAATGATTTAAAATTAAAAAGTAAATGTGGAATAAGTTTGTCTGCTAACATAAATATTAAAGATGTTGATATAAAAGGCTATGATTTTTTACTTATTCCAGGTGGAAGTGTTGATATTATTAAAGATGAAAATAAAGATAAACTAGAACTTGTCTTAGATATAATTTCTAAATTTAATAGAGATGGTAAACTAATTTGTGCAATTTGTGCTGCACCATACTTGCTTTATTTATCTAATTTATTAGAAGATAATAAATTCACATGTTATCCAGGTATTGAAAATATGATAAATCTTAAATCAAATAAAGAAAAAGTATTTACAAATAAAAATATTATTACATCAAACGGAATGGCTAATAGTTTTTTATTTGGTTATGAAATTATCAAATACTATGCTGGGGATAAAAAAATGAAGGAATTTAAAAAGGTCCTTTATGATGAAAATTAAAATGTGCTATAATAAATATAATTAAAATTAGTTAAGGGGTTATATAAAATGAAAAATAAGAGTTTAAGTCAAAAAATAATTAGCATTGTTTCGCTAATTGCGGTAGTGTTTATTTTACTACTTGAAATAAAGTTTTTAGTTCAAATAAATCGCTTAGGTGCACAAGGTCAAACAATAAAAAGACCTATTGAGTTATACAGTAAGTTAGGTGTTGTAATTGGTTTTGGATTTGTATCTGCTGTAATGGTTTATTTATCTAATTTTTTAAATTTTAAAACTGACAAGATGAGAAAGGATTTTTCAATTTCTGTATGTGTGTTTGTCTTTATAAATTTAGTATTAGCACTTGTATTTTTAACAACAGAAGCAAGTGATTTTGCAAAACTATTTCAACTTAATGATAAGTCAAAAAGAAATATTAGTTATTATTTTTTCCACATTAAAAAAGAATTTTTGATTTTTATATTTAGCTTAATTATTTTTGTAAATGAGGTAATAAATTTTTCTAAAAATAAAAAAGAGCAAATAAGACAATCGCATGTATATTTTTTAACAGTTCTTGCAACTTTTGTAAATGCATTGTTTTTAATGGTTTCAATTCTTGATACAAAACAAATTCCCGAGGTATATTTTGATTCTAGATTTAAACCATCTATTATATCAGCTGTAGTATTTTCAGTAATTGGATTTTTAGTATCATTTATTCATATATTTGTTGCAATTGCTCAAAGAAGAGCAATTGGTAATGAAGCGCTTTCTAATAAGAAAATTAAAATTATTGGAATAGTTTTAAATTCAGTTGAAATATCAGCACAAGTTATAGCACTTGCTTTAATGAATTCTTTATCACTTCTTTCAACACTAAATTTCTATCAATCATTTTTTATGATGGAATATTTATTTTTACTTATTTTACTTTCACAAAACCAAGTTGCATTAAGCGCTTTTTCAATTGATCAAAGATTAGTAGATGAAAGAAATAAACGTTTACAAGATGAAGAAGAAATGAAAGAGGTATTTAAAGGTAGTATTTAATAGGTGATTTAATGATTTCAAAAGAGGATGCAAAAAAATATTTAGATATGGCATTATCAAATGGTGCCGATTATTGCGATTTTTTCTTTGAAAGAACAAAATCGCTATCAATTAGCGCAAGGAGTGGGAAAGTTAGAGAAGCCGATTATGATATATTATATGGCTTTGGTATTCGCCTTATGCAAGGTGAAGACGTAGTTTATGGCTATGAAAGTGGATTTAGTATCCAAGCCTTTGAAAAACTTTTAAAAAATCTGATGGGAACTTTTAAAGGTAATGCTACAAAATGTGCAAATTTTAATGATGAAAAAAATTTTCCTTCCAAATCAAAGATTAAAATTGATGAAGTTAAACCATCTGAGAAAAGAGATTTTTTAATTGATATAACAAATAAAATATTAGAAAAAGATGAAAAAATAATTGAAGCAGATGCAAGAATTAACCAATCGGAGCAAGAAGTTTTAATAATAAATTCAAAAGGAACTTATCAGCATGATTTTAGACCATATATTAGAGTGGTAATAACAGCACTTGCAAAAGATGAAAAAAGCGGAGCACTAGAAAATAGTTATAGAATATATTCAAAACAAGGTGGATATGAGCTTGTTAAAGATACTGATTTTTCTAAGGGCATAGATGAAATTTCAAAAACAGCAGTTGATCTTTTAAAGGCTGAGAAAATAGTTCCTGGAAAATATCCTGTAATTTTAGATAATGGGTTTGGTGGAGTAATTTTCCATGAGGCTTGCGGTCATCCACTTGAAGCAAGTGCAATATCACTTGGACTTAGTCCATTTGTTGGAAAAATCGGAGAAGAGATAGCAAATCCTATATTATCTGCATATGATGATGGAACAATCAAAGGTGCTTGGGGACATTTGAATATTGATGATGAGGGAAATTTTCCAACTAAAAACTTACTAATAGAAAATGGAATTTTAAAAAATTATATGGTAGATTATAAAAATGGCTTGAAAATAGATAAAAAACCTACTGGATGTTCTCGCCGTGAAAGTTATAAATATGCACCAACATCTAGAATGACATCTACATATATTGCACCTGGTAAATCTAAAAAAGAAGATTTATTTAAAGGTGTGAAACTTGGTATATATGCTAAAAGTCTTGGTGGTGGTCAAGTATCTCCAGCAACAGGTGAATTTAATTTTGGAATTTCTGAGGGCTATTATGTAAGAGATGGTAAAATTTGCGAACTTGTTAAAGGTGCAATGCTTATAGGTCATGGTGCTGATATATTAAAACAAATTGATATGATAGCAGACAACTGCGCTCTTGGAGAGGGTATTTGTGGTGCTAGTAGTGGTAATATTCCAGTTGATGTTGGTCAGCCAACAATCAGAGTTCAAAACTTAATTGTTGGAGGTGGCAAGAATGATTAACGAGTTATTAAAATATTCTAAAGAAATAGGCTTTTCTGATTTTGAAATTGTTAAAAGTTCTACTTCATCTCTTTCTCTGGAACGTCGTGATGGTAAAATTGTAAAAAATGAGATTTCTAATGAATCAAGTTTTAGTTTTAAAGGTTTAATTAACGGTAAAGCGTTATATGCTGATAGTGAAGAAGATACACTAGATGCTTTAAAAAAGGTACTTGATACAATGCTTGAAAATTCAAAACTAATTACTATAAACGAGCCTGAGCTTCTATATCCTGGCGATAAAAAATATCCTAGCGTTCCAGTTAGAAACTTTGATTTTTCAAAAATTGAAATTGGTAAAAAAATTGCTCTTCTTGAAAAAATGGAGGAAGAGGGTCTTAAAACACCTAATTTAATGAAGCTTGTAGGATGCTATTATCAAGAAAGTAAAGAAAAATCAGTTATGGCAAATACACTAGGACTTAACTTAGCTGAAGAATCATCATATGCATATTTATATCCATATATGGTATTAAAAAAAGATGATGATATTGCTGAGGGTTATGAAGTTAGTTTTTCATATGATTTTAAAGGTCTTAATCCAATTAAAAGTATTAAAAAATGCTCAGATGTCGTAAATAAAAAACTAGGCGCTATAAAAGATATTAAATCTGGAAGTTATCCTTGCGCATTTGATAAAAAAACTATGGCAATACTTTTAAGTGCGTTTTCTAATCACTTTAAAGCATCTTCAAGATATGCTAATAAAACTAAATTAGTGAATAAGTTAGATAAAAAAATAGCATCAGATTTAATTAGTATTAAAGATGATCCACTATCAAAAGCTGCAATAATAAATTCAGCATTTGATAATGAAGGAGTTGCAACTAAATCAAAAGTTATTGTTGATAAGGGAGTATTTAGGATGTTTTTAAACAATTTAAAAACTTCTAAAATATATAATGAGGCTCCTACTGGAAACGGTTCTGGATGCCAACCTAAAAACTTTTATATAGAAAATGGTAAAACTAAATTTAGTGATGCTATTAAAGATATTAAATATGGTTTTGTAATTGAAAATATTTCAGGTCTTCATGCAGGAATAAATAATATTTCAGGAGATTTTTCACTTCAAGCAAGCGGAAAAATAATAGAGAATGGTAAGATTACTAATGCTGTTAAAATGATAGTTGTATCAGGAAATTTTTTCAAACTTTTAGAAGAGCCTAAATTTGTTTGTAATGATTTAGAATTTTTACCTGATTTAATGAACTTTGCATCTCCTACAATAGTATTTGATAATATTGTTATAGCAGGTTCTAAATAAGTAAAATACAAAGAGCACCTTTGGTGCTCTTTTACTTTGAAATAGTCAATTTTGGTTCTTTTTCAAATGATTCTCCATCTATTTGAATAAATTGAGAATTATTTTTAATAACTATATTATTTGCTTTATAAACTTTTACATATTTTAATTTTAAATGTTTTCCTTTATAAACTTTTGGAAAGTTAAAAAGAAGAGCTTTTTTAGATATATCGCTAATTACTACAATATCAAGATAAGGATTATCTCTATGTGAGTTTGGAGATATTTTCATACCTCCACCGTAGTATGGAGAGTTCATAATAGAAATAAGTCTTACATTTTTTAAATCATAAGGAATATTATCAAGTTCAAAACTAATATCAAAAGGTTTGTGATTTTTGAATGCTTTTATACTAGATTTAAAAAAAACATTTCTTGTCTTTTTTAATTTCAGATTTAGTATATAATGACAAATTAAACCATCAAGCCCAATTCCAACTCCGTTTAAAAATTTATATTCTTTATCATTTATTTTTATTTTGGGCAGATTTTTTAAGTATCTTGTAATATTTACTATTTTTTTATTTGTATTAATGCTTTTAAAAAAATCGTTCCCAGTTCCTGCTTTTATAAGATAAATATTATCCATATCATATTTATCAAAGTCTATACTATTAGAGATTGCATTTAATGTTCCATCACCACCAGCAATTATAATCTTATCACTTTGTTTTATAGTTGATAGAAAAAAATTAGGGTTTTCTATTTTTAAAATATTTAGAAAATATATCTCTTCGCTTTTAAAATTTTTTCTAACTATTTTTTTAAATTTATTTATGCTTTTTTCTTTCTTGCAATTTCTTGCAAGTGGATTATAAAGTATATATATCATTTATTTTTTTCACCTTTAAAATTATAAATTAACTTTTTAACTTCTAAAATTGCGCTATCATCATCTGATACACTTTTTAAATATTTGTTATTTTTATAAATTACTATTTTATCATCGCTTGGAAAAATTCCAATATCGCTTTTTCCGGATTCTCCTATTCCATTTACGATGCATCCCATTACAGCAATTTTAATATCTATTTTTTCTTTTCCCAGATACTCTTTTACAAAATTTAAAATTTTACTCATATCATGGGTATTTCTACCGCAACTAGGACAGGCTATTATATCTGGGAATTTTCTTATATTATTTATTGAAAGTAGTTTTTTACATACATTTATTTCATTTTCTCTTTTTCCAGGAAGACTTATTCTTATAGTAGCTCCTATACCTTTTTTTAATAAATCATTTACTACGATACTTGATTTTACTATCCCACCTATATAATCTCCTGATTCTGTAAGACCAATATGAAGTGGATATTTTGTTTTTTTAGAAAGCATAATGTTTGATTTATATAAAATATTTAAATCGCTTGATTTAATAGATAAAACAAGATTATAAAACTTTTCATTTTCAAATATCTTAATATATCTAAGCATTGTATTAACAATATCTTTAACACTTCTATAACAAATAGAACCTGTATTTATTCCTATTCTTATAGGTGTATTATATTTTTTAGCAACCTCTATTATTTTTAAAAGATTTTCTTTCTTTTTTATATTTCCGGGATTTAATCTTATCTTATCTGCTCCATTTATAATAGATAATATGGCAAGATTATAATCAAAGTGGATATCGGCAACAATTGGAATATTTATTTTTTCTTTAATTTTTTTAATACTTTCTGCATCAAACTTATCTAGTATGCTAACTCTAATTATTTCACATCCGAGTTTTTCATATTCTAAAATTTCATCAATTACCTTTAAATAATTTGATGTTTTATTTTTGCACATTGTCTGAATTATTAAATTATTACTACCACCAATAATAATATTTCCAACATATATTTTTTTGGTTTTTTCTCTTTTTAGTTTTCTCATATGCTAAATCTATTTTATCATTTTTATAAAATTAACTTTTAATTGATTATTTTTAAAAAATATCATCATTAAAATTGTGTAAAAATATGGTATAATAAAACTATAAACCCCAATTCATATAAGATGGTAATTATAATTTTATAGGATGGTGAATTATGCAAGATTTTAAAGAAAAGCAAATTGTAAATGGTATATCATATGGTAAAGCATTTATAATTAAGGACAATAAAGAAATTGTCTCAAATATTATTGTGCAAAATAGGGAATTAGAACTTGAAAACTTTAAAAAAGCTCTTGATTCTTTAAAAGATGAATTTATTCAAATAATTAAAAAAACTCAATCAAATGATGAAAAAGAAATAATTCAAACACACTTGGCTTTTTTAAATGATGAAATCTTTATAAATGAAATAAAAGAAAAAATAAATAATAATTATTCTGCTATATATAGTATTAATTTAATTTTTTCAAAGTATATTGATATTCTTTTTATAAACAATAAGCTTGAACAATCAAGGACCACCGATTTAATAGATGTTAAAAGACAGTTAATAAATAAGCTTATAAACTATGAAAACGAAGAAATTCCTAACTATCCTTATATAATTGTTGCAAATGAAATTTTTCCGTCAACCATATCAAAGTATAAAGGTAAAAATTTAAAAGGTGTAGTTTCTACTCTTGGAGGAATTACTTCTCATTCAGCAATTATTTTAAAATCACTTGATATACCATATATTACAAACTATGATATAAAAAAAATAAAAGAAAATGACTATCTTTTAATTGGTGAGAAAAAACAACTTGTAAAAATAAATCCTGATATAAATTTAATTAGTGAGACTAAAAATAAATCAAGTAAAAATTTATTGTTAAAAGATCTTAATAATATAAATCTGGAAATTGATTGTATTGATGAAAAATATCTAGATATTATAAAATCAAAACCAATCGGAATAATTAGAACAGAGCTTTTGTATATGAATTTTGAAAAAAAACCAACATTTAAAGATGAGGTAAATTTATATAAAAAAGCGCTTGATGCATCATATCCTAATAGTTTAACTATAAGATTATTTGATTTTAGTCTTGATAAACAAGTACCATATTTTAATATTAAAGAAAGTGATTTAAAGTTTAATAATATTGGAATTAGACTACTTGATAAATACTATAAAATATTTTACAGCCAACTTGATGCAATTTTATATGCATATAATTTAAAAAAAGATGCTAAATTAAATATTTTAATTCCTATGGTATCAAGCACTAATGAGGTTATAAAAGTTAGAGAAATTATTTCTGAAATAATAAAAAAACGAGGGTATAGTTTTGATTTAAAAGACATTAAACTTGGTATTATGGTAGAGATAATAATTTCTGCCTTAGAACTTGATAAATATAGTGGTTTGATAGATTTTATCTCAGTTGGGACTAATGATTTAATTAAATCAATATTTTTCATAAATAGGGATGACCCAAGATTTAATTATGACGATATTTATCTAAATGATGCATTTATTAGCTTTTTAAAGGATATAAAAAATAAGGCAGATAGTATAAATATAAAAACTAAGATATGTGGAGTAATGACTTCAAAATATGAAAACATAAAGAAATTAGTTAAGGAAGGATTTAGCAATTTTACTATTTCTTATGAAAAAATTTCTACAATTTCGGCTAAATTAAAAAAAGATTTAAATTTATAAAATGTTATATAATATTATTTAGGAGTGGTTTACGTGAAATTATTACTTACATCTTATATTGAAGCAGATAGCGATTTGTTAAAATTTGTTCGTGAAAGCGAGACATTTGATTTACAACTTGATTGTGGTAATAGTGGCTATCCAGATGCAATTTTAAAGCAAAACTCAATAATTTCTGTAAGAGGTGAAGATGATTCTAATGATATTCAATCTTATATGAGATTACTTGAAATAGAAGGTGCTAAGATACTTCTAATAAATGGTAGCAAAGAGGCTACTAATTTTGGGACTGACTTTGTTGAGCAAAAAGCCCATGAACTTCGTGCTGATATTTGTATATATGGTCATGTGAAAGAACAAGCAATTTTTAAAAAATCCAACATCTTATATCTTTCACCAGGATTATTTAGACAAAATAAAGAATATTTAATGGTAAATATAAATTCTAAAAATGATATTCAAGTAATTAAAAAAACGGTTGAAAATGAATGATAACTTATCAGATGTAAGAAAAATTTTACAAAAGAAAAATCTTCAAAACTTTGAGATAGTAAAAAAATATAGTGGTGGTATGAGCAATCATACCTTTTTAATTAAAATAGGAAATGATGAATATATTCTAAGAGTTCCTGCTAAAAATGCTAAAAAGTATTTAAAAAGAAAAAATGAAAAAATAATTTTAAATAAAATTAAAAATGAAAATATAACAAGCAAAACCATATACTTAAATACTAGAAATGGTATAAAAATCTCAAGCTATATAAAAGGATGTAATCTAGATAATAAAATAAATTATAATGATTTAGAAAATGTAGTTAAACTTGTTAAAAGATTAAATATGATTAAACCTAGTATAAGATTAGAAAAAGAGAATTTATGTAAGAAAATAAATAATTTAGAAAAAGGTTTAAACAATCTAATAAGTGAATATTTTAACTATAAAAAAGAAATATTTAAATATTATAAAAAATATCTAAAAAAGGAAAAATCTTATTTAATTCATAATGATTTACAATTATCAAACATAATAAAAAAAGATGATAATAGTTATTATTTAATAGATTTTGAATATGCTCTTAAAGGTTCAATATACTATGAAATTGGTGCTTTATACAATGATTTAAATTTAAATAATGTATCCGATTTTGATGTTATTAAGATTTATTTTGGAAGTAGTATAGATAATTTAAAATATTTCAAAACATATATTGCAGCATCCCTTGAGATACTTCGCTGGTATTTAGTTGCAAGCATTAAAAAAAATGATAAAATAGACCTTGGAATTGATTTTGAATATGTCGCAAATAATTTTTTAAAATACTTAAAATATTTAATAGAAAGAATAAACGAATGTGCAAAAAAAGGAAATATTAAACTTAGATAAAACAAAACAAGCAATATCTATTGCAAAGAGTTTTTTACAAACATCGCTTACATTAAAAGATTATGCTGATGTTTTTTTGTTTTTACAAGAAATTTATTTAAAACTAAATTATTTAAATGAGCTTATTTTGGAAACTAATTTATATCTTGATAAATTTAAAGATTATAACGGATTAGAAAAGGCTTTAATAATTGAAAATTTAATAAAAGCACTAATAAAATTAAAAGACTATGATAGTGCTTATTCTATGATTAGTAAATTTAAATTATACTCAGATAGCGAAAATATTTATAAAGCAACATATTATGATATTTTAATATTAAAAGATAAAAATGAAAAATATATAGATAAAATAAGACAGGTTTTAAATTATAATCTTCCGCTTGATATAAAAAAAGAGTATTTATTTGAAGTTATTAAAGATGATATTAAAAAACTAGATTTCATAAGTTCATATAAAAATTTAGTTTTGCTTGAAAGCTTAACTAAAAGTAAATATTATAAACTTTCATTTTATATTTTATATATGCTTAAAGACTTTGATAAATTAAAAGAAGAAATTTCTAGGGCTAAAAAAAATAGCGATAATAATTTTTTAGTTTATCTATATTTAATGCTAATTGAGATAAGTTTAAATAATTTTAGAAAAGCTTCTATTTATGAGGCTGAGGCAAATGCAAATTTAAAAGATGAAGATATGGATCTTTTAATTCTTTTTTACCAGAATTGTCATATCTTATATACTAACTTAAATAATAATTATTTAAAGGAAGATTATTTAAAAAAGCTAAATTTTTTGCTATCTAAAAAAAAGCGTCTTGAAAAATCTAAATTAAAAAAAGAAAATATAA
>CAUTNH010000015.1:0-17902 GCA_963540225.1 uncultured Acholeplasmataceae bacterium
TTTTTTTTTGTGTATGTTCATATAAATTTTTTTTGATTTTTTTTTTTATATTTATATTATTATATTCAATTTTGTATGATTATTTATGATAAATTCAGTATGTTTATACAAGTTTTTTTAATTTTAAGTATAAATTGCTTTTTTTCAAAAGTATAATTTTGTCCAACTATACTAAGTAAATTTATTAAATTATCAAGCCTTGCACTTTCCTTATAATTTAAATTAGTAGGAAGCATATATTTTATATCAACATTAAGATATATTCCTAAAATTAAAAAAGGCATAAATAAATCTGGATTATCACATAAATTAACTTCTATATTATTATATGAGTTATCCTTTATTAGTTTACACATATTATTTTTGCATATAATGCTGAAACCAAATTTATTTAAAAGCTCAATCATTTTATAATCTGGTTGACTTGATTTATTTATTTTTGCATTTACTAAAATATTTTTATTTAATGTCAAAAATAAATAAAAAGATAAATTAGAATAATCTATTTCATTATCTAAAATATATTTCTCGTTTATTTGGTTATACTTACTAATATAGTATGTATTATTTTCTATTTTATAACTTATTCCAAACTCTTTTAAAATATCTAGCGTATATAAAAAATATGATATGCTAGTAAATTTATCTATTATTTTTAATGAATCAATATTTTTACTAAAAGGAATACTAAGCGCAACTCCTGAGGCAAATTGACTAGTTTTATTAGCTGAAACTTCTACAGTTTTATTTTTTATCTCTCCTTTAAAATTATAGATGTTATTTTCAAAGTCTACAGATATATTTTCTTTTTCAAATAATTCTAAAAGCTCATCAATAGGTCTTTCTAATAATTTTTTGCTACCTGAAATTTTTATATTTTTAAACTTATCTAATAAAACAAAAGTTAAAAATCTAAAAACAGATGCTCCATCACCACAGTAAAATATTTTATTATTTTTTAAAAACCTATCACCAAAAATAACTACACTATTTTTTTTTGTGATAATTTTTATTCCTGCTATTTTAAGAGATTTAATTAAATTTTTTACATCATCTCCAAATGTTATATTTTTTAATATTGTCCTAGCGTTTATCTGGGATGCAATTATAATATATCTTATAGCAGCAGATTTTGAAAAATCTGGTGTTATTACTCCTTTTAATTTTTTAAAATCAGTCAATAAATTCATCAAGTTCGTTCCAATCAACATCAACGATTGCTGGTTTTCCAATATCCTCAACTAATACTAATCTTAAAAATTTTTGACTAGATTTTTTATCTTGTAAAAGATATTTTTTTAAATCCTTTAAATTGTAATTTGAAAGTTTAATATTATGAGCCTTAATTATATTTATAGCATCATCTTTTAGCTTACAAATTGAAAGTTGCATCTTACAGCCAAGCTCTAGCGCAATCTTTATTCCATTTAAAACAGCGATTCCATGGCTTATTTTAAAATTTTCTAAAGCCTCTATCGCATGACCAAATGTATGACCAAAGTTTAAAATATGTCTTTCTCCACAATCAAAATAATCTCTTTGAACAATTTCTTTTTTGATTAAAATTGCTTCTTTTATTACCTTTTCAGAAATTTTAAAATCAGCTTTTCTTATTTCTTCATAAAGACTATTAGAACCTATCAGAGCCATTTTAAATAACTCGCCAAAACCATTTTGAAACTCTTTTTCAGGTAGGGTTTTTAAATATTTTAATGGTGATATTACTAAAATTGGATCATAAAATGTACCAACCTGATTTTTATAATTATTAATATCAACAGCAACTTTTCCACCAATTGATGCATCTATTTGCGATACTATAGTAGTAGATATTATAAGATGTCTTATCCCTCTTTTAATACTTGCTGCAACAAATCCAACTAAATCAGATACTACCCCTCCACCAAATGAGATAATTAAATCATCTTTCATTATTCCATTAGATAAAAGCTCTTCAATTATCATTTTATAATTTTCTAAATTCTTTTCTTTTTCGCCTGGATTTAATTTAATTATTTTAGCATCTGGAAATAATTTTAAAGCATCATCTTTATATAAATTTAAAACATTACTATCAGATATTATAAATGCTTTAGAAAATTCGATTTGTGATATTTTATTTTTCACCTCATCGCATACTAAATCATCAACCAAACACACATCATAATTTTTAAAATTTAATACTTTCACACTCATCTACCATCCTTTTAGCCTCATCGAAACTAATTGCTTGCATACTATCGCTTATAGACTTATCAGGCTCTTTATGAACTTCAACCATTATTCCATCAAAGCCAACTGCCTTAGATGCTCTTGCAAGTGGTCTAATTAGTTCTCTTCTTCCTGTTGCATGGCTTGGATCAATTATAACCGGCAGTCTTGAAATATTTAAAAGTGCACAAGCACCTGCTATATCAAGTGTATATCTGTTATAATTTTCAAAAGTTTGAATTCCTCTTTCGCATAATATAACATTTTTATTCCCTAACTCAATTAAATATTCAGCACTTAGTAAAAACTCCATTATAGTTGCGCCCGGTCCTCTTTTAAGCATAATAGGGTTATCAACCTTAGCCAAGGCTTTCAAAAGATGAATATTTTGCATATTTCGTGCTCCAACAACTAATACATCAACTTTATCTTTCATATATTCTATTGCCTCAACTGATGGCACTTCACTAAAAGAGATTATATTGTTTTTTTTGCACACATCATAAATTATATCAACACCTTTTTTCTCAAGACCTGAAAAATCATATGGTGATGTTCTTAATTTATATGCACCTGCTCTTAAAAATGGTGTATTTAGCTTTTTTAAAAACTTTGCAGTTTCTAAAAGCATATCATAATTTTCTACACTACAAGGACCAAGTATATATGAAAAATTACTTCCTACCTCATAGTTTTTTATTTTTATAATATGTTTATCATTTTCACTTTTTTTTATGACGTGTTTTAAGTTGTTGTATTTTTTACTTAAATACTCAGGATATGTTTTAATCATCTTTGCTCCTTATATTTTAATTTTTACAATCTCTTGTGAGGTATATATTGGTTTTATTTTATATGGATTGTCAAAATTTTTACAAATTGATTTTTCAATTTCATCTATTGAATTACAGTCTTTTGAAATATGGAAAACAGCCCAAATAGATTTTTTGCTTACTAACTGGTTTATTTTTTTACAAGCATAATCATTTGACATATGACCTTTCTCAGATAATATTCTTAACTTAGTATGATATGGTCTTTTAGGTGTATTCATAAGCATATTTATATCGTGATTTGCCTCAAATATATATAAGGTTGCATCTTTTAATAAATCATCATAATCGCTTGAGATAAAACCAGTATCTGTGATATAAACTATTTTCTTATTATCTTTTTTTATAACAAATCCAACAGGCTCTTTTGCATCATGGGATAGTGTTATTGGTGTGATTTTGAAATTTAAAATATCAATTTCTATATCAGTTTTTAAATTTACAAAACAAGGAATTTTTATATCTTGGTTTAATAAAGCTTTGTTAGTTCCTTTTGTAAGATAAAAATATTCACCAATATTTTCTTTATAGAACGTCTTAATTCCTCTTGAATGATCCTTATGCTCATGAGTTATTAAAATATGTTTTATATCATTTATATCAACTTGAATTTTATTTAATTTTTCTAATAACTTTTTATAAGAAATTCCTAAATCAAGCATAATAATTTCATCATCATCTTTAATTATTGTACAATTTCCCTGAGACCCACTTGCTAGGATATAAACTTCCACTAAATCACCATATTTATTTTATCATAAATTTTATTTAAAATTAGAATTAGTTTAAAATTTATCTCCTATAATAAAATAAATTTATTGCTAGTTTAGCATAATTGGCTAAATTCTTTATTCTTGTATTTATTTAATTTTATTTTTTTGGTATTTTATGGTATACTAATAGGGCTATTTATAAATCAAGGAGTGAGTTTAATATGCAAAGAAAATACATTTTTAAAAAGTTATTTACAATCGCTTTTATATTTATTTTAGGAGTTATTCTTTCATCTTGTCAGATAAAAAGTAATAAAGTTCCATATGGCGATTTGGATGCAAATAAAACTATTTTAAAATCAACAAAAGGAGATAAAACTTTTGATATAAAAGAAAAAGAACTTTATAATTTGCTTCGTCCAAAATCTGCTAATATATTAAAAAAATTAGTTGATAATGCTGCATTAGAGGCTTATGTTAAAAAAATTGATTTTAATAAAAAAGAACATAAGGAATTTTTAACTAAGAAGCTAAATAAAACAGTATTTGGCGATGAAAAAGAAAAAACTATTAAATTTTTAACAAAAGATCAATTATGGCAAAAATTTGTAACTTTTAAGAATAAACGTGAATATTTACTTGATTATCCAATTGATAAACTAGAAGAAAAAGTGACAGCTGAAATTTTAAAAGAAGAAAAAGATCGTAATTTCTCAGATTATGAAAATGATATTTTAAAACTTCATCAAAATGATCTTGCTAAAAGATTAGTTGTTTATGAATATTTAACAGAAGCTAAAAATGGTAAAAAGAAAAATGAAGCACTAGTAGATATTAAAAAAGATACAAACTATATAGACCCTGAAAAAGACTATCTTACATACTATAAAGAAAATATGCTTAAATGGAAATTATCATTTTTTGCAATTGATTTAGTAAATGAGCAAGAATTTAATGAGTTAATGATGAACCACGGTGTAGAATATGATGCCGCTGGAGCAATAATTAAAAGTGAACCACTTAAAACAAAATCTAACAGTAATAAATTTTATAAAATACCTGATATAAGAACTGGTAAAGACTCTGAGGGAAATCCATTAGATTTTTCAAGCAAAGAAGGTAAAGAAAAATATAAATATTTAATTGAGTATATTGAAAACGATTTAATTAAAAATGGTCATTTAAGAAAAGAGATTAAATCTGCCGAAGATCTTCTTACAAAAAAACCAAATGCTCAGGATTTTAAAAACTACTGGACTAACTATAAATTTAATACATCTACTGATACTAAATACTACAAAGAAACAGAAGTAAAAGTTGATAATGGTGATTTATTAAGAGTATTTGTAAATTTTTACAATAAACTAAATAACACATCTTTAACTGTTGAAGCAGATGGTGATAATTTTTATAAAGTTATGATTGAAGCGGGTAAAGAATTTAAAACAAAATATACACCTGAAGAAATCGATGAGTTGAAATTTAAAAAAGTATTATACGAAGATTTAAAATTTGAATATGATAAAGATGGTAATATAGATAAAAGTAAAAGTTCATCTTTTTACTCAATTAAACCAACATCTAAATTTGGTGATAAATCGTTCTTAATTTATAAAATTTGGGAAGACAGAAAAGATATAGCAAAAGTTTATGATTTTAAAGAGAAGAAATTTAAAACAGATACTGAGGCTAAAAAAGAACTTGAAAAAATAAATAAAGAAATAAAAGAAAAGATTATTGAGAAAAAAATTACTGATAAACTTGTTGAAACACGCTACAATGAACTTTTAAAAAATAAAAAAGTTTATATATTTGATCCTATTATCCGTATTAGTTTTGATAAAGCAAAATACACATATAGCACTAAAAAATATTTCTTAAATGAAAACACTATTGCTAAAATAGGAGATAAAGAAATTACAGTAAGAGAGCTATATAACCAATTATATAGATCTGTTGGTATGGCTACTGCAATATCTTATTTATCTGATAAATTTATATATGAAGAATATAAAAATAAATTAGATGCAAAAGATAAAGAAGAGGCTAAAAAATCACTTGAAAATACACTACTTGCATTCTCACAAGGCCGTGATTCAGGATATAATGCAAATATTGGCCGTGACCTATATTTACAACATAAATTTGGTTATTCAACTTTTAATGAAGTTTTAGAACATAAGTTCTATGTTGATAGAGCAAAAACATTCTTCTCAAAAGATTTACCTAATATTTTGCCTGATTATTATAAAAAAATCCATGAGATTGCAAATGAATTTTATGCTAAAAAAATGAATGCTAAAGTTTCACATATCCTATTTTCAGTTGATAAAGATTTAGATGGTAAACCTGATAATCCTAATTCATTAACTGCTGAAGAAAGAGAAAAACTTGAAAAAGCAATACTATCCCTTATTCAAATTATTAAAGAAGATGTTGCCAAAGGTAGTAAAAATTTTGAAGAAAATTTAAAGGCTACCGTCGAAAGATATAAAAATGCTATGAGAGTTGTAAAAACTAGAAATGATTTTTTAACTAATCAAGAATATGAAGACTATAAACAAACATCAACTTATATCTTTGGTGAAGCTAAAAAAGCAGGTCTTAACTTAAAATATGAAAGTATTGGAAATATGGATGAGACAAGCTTTTCTAAATATGATGCAGTATTTTTCAAACGTGTTAAAAAATTATTTGATACAGCAAAAAACATTGATGAGAAAAACTTCCCATATGTAGATGTTGCAGAAAATAATTTTGGATCAAACCCTGGTAATGTTTCATTTAATGAGATAAGATCTAATTTCGGATGGCACGCAATTAATATTGAAAAAATTACAAAAACTCCATCTGCAAAGACTGATAAAGAATATAAATCAGAACTAAAAGATGCAAATGGAAAAAATTTAACTGTTCCAGCAAATCCTAAAGATGAGATATCCTTAGAACAAACAGAAGTTTATATTAAAGAAAATAACTCATCATATGGTGTTAAAATCACTCAATCAACAGCAATTAAAAATCAATTATCTAATATTTCATCTAAACTTAATGTTTATGGAGATCTTGGGTATATTCTAATTGTTAAAAAATTAAATCTAGCTGGTGGAAATAGCACATATGAAAATGAGTTAACTGAGTTTAAAAAACAACTTCGTGAAAACTTCTATGGAAATTCTAAATATAACCAATTATATAAAGATTTCTGGGGTAATGATAATCTACTTGAAAGATTTGGACTTTAAAAATATATATCGTAATGTCATACGGCATTACGATATTTTTTTGTTCCTATCCAAAGTTTTCACTATAGCAAAAATTTAGGCTCTAGTTCAAAGTTTATAGTTTATCAATTTTAGGACTTACGAGTCATATTTTTTAATATTTCTACATATTACCAATAATATTTCCACTAATTTACATCAATTATTATCAATTTTAACTATATAAATAACGACTACTATTTATAATTTTTGTAAACATAATTGCTATATGTTAAAATATCATAGGTTTAATTATAAATAAATATAAATATTTTTTAGGAGGAATTATATGAAAAAAATATTGTTTACGTTATTAGTTTTACTTTCAGGATTTTTATTTATTGGGTGTAGAAAAAAAACCATAATAAATAATTTAGATGAGGCTATTACCTATGTTAAAAAAAACAAGGGTAAATCGGATAATCTTAAAATAGAAAATAATGCAGTTGTGGGATTAAAAGATCCCAAAAAAGCAGATGGTATTTTATATGTTGAAAAAGCAGAAACATTGAAAAAAGACGCTTTAAAAAACAATCCTAAAATAAGATCACTTATAATCGGAGAAGATATAAAAAAAGTTGAAACATCCGCAGTTTCTGGTTTAGATGCTCTTGAAAATATCTATTTTTTAGGTGATAAAAAAATAGAATTTAATGCAGTTAATTTAAATAATAAATTAAGAAAAGTTTATTTTAATAATACAAAATTAGAAGCATTAAATAATCCATTTATGCAAAATGAATACTTAGAAGAATTTATCATAAGAGATGGTAAAAATATTCAATATAGAAATAATCAACTAATTACTCTTGAAAATAATGAAACTAAAGTATTATCTCTTACTAATAAGTTTGATGGAAAATTTGATTCATCCGTATCAAAAATATTATCTCATGCAGGTGGATTAAATAATTACAAATTTAATGAATTAACATTTGGTAATGATTCAAAACTTAAAACAATTGAAAGTAATGTATTTTCAAATTTATCTAGTCTTGAAAAAATAACTTTACCTAAGCAAATTGAAAACATAAATCCAGATTTTGCGGCACTGCATAGTTTAAAAGAAATTATTCTTGAGGAAGGTTCACTTGATTTTAAATTGGTAAATAATACACTTATTAAAAATAATGCAGTAGTTTTAGGAAGTAAAAAGTCTAATTTGAAACAAAATCCTGAAATAAATGAAATAAATAAAGCAGCATTTGCTGGTAATATTTCATTAGAGATTAATGATATAAAAAATATTATAGTTGAAAGCATTAAAAAAATAAACGACCAAGCATTTCTTGGCTGTGGTAGTCTAAAGGGGAATTTAGATTTAAAAACTTTTAGATTTGAGTTTCTAGGAAACGAGCTATTCCGTGGAATTAGTGTTTCTGATTTTAGCGTTAAAGTTTCTAGTTTTGGTCAAATTTCACCTAATTGGAATAAAAGATAATGCGTGTAGTCTTAGCGTTAAGCATTTTTTTAGCATCTATATTTTTATTTTTTGGATGTATAAAAAAAAGTGATAGTATTAATAAATATCTTAATGAGTATAAAAAACTAAATCAAGAAGAATTAGAAAAAGATTTTACCTATGATAATGATTTATCAACGATTTCGGGTCTATCAGAACAAGGACAAAAAAAGGAAGTTTTATATTTTCCTAAAAATGCTAAAAAAATAAAATCTAAAAGTATAAAATCTAGCATATTAAAAAAAATAGTATTTACTCCAAACATAACCGAAATAGATGAGTATAGTATTATTGAATCAGATAATTTAACAGAAATAGTTTTTTTAAATAGTTTTAAAACCGTTGGGAAAATAGGATATAATTTAAAAAATTTAGAAAAAATAACTTTTATAAATTCTAAAATATCTGAGATTATGAATGCTTTATTTTTAAAAGTTTCTAAATTATCTAAATTTGAAATTATAAATTCTAACTTAGAAATAAAAAACAATCAATTATTAGTAAAAGAAAAAGATTTAGTAAAGCTTATTTATATTATGGATGGCTTTAATTATAAATTTGAAGATAATATCACTCATATACTTGATTTTGTTGGATTATTTAGAAAGACCAATATAACTGAATTAGAATTTCCAAAAAGCATAAGATATGTAGGAAAAAATGTAGTTACTGATGCTAAAAATTTAAAAAAGATAATATTTAATTTAGAAAATCTTGAATATTTTAGTAATTACGCAATCCAAAATACACATCTTGAAGAACTAGTAAAAACAGGCAATAAAAATAAATCAGATACGTTTGATGTTATAAATAACACACTTATAAGCAATAAATATGCAATTTTACTTAGCAAAAATAGTAATCTAGAAAATCTTGATGTAGAAAAAATTTCAAGTTATGCACTAAATAAAAATTATGCAGCAACCATTGATACATTAAAAAAGATAATATCTAAGAAGATAGTTGAAATTGGAGAAAATGCATTTAATGGTTCAACTAATATAAAAGGCGAATTTGATTTTGATTTATTCGATAATATTCTAGATGTTGGAAAAAATATTTTTAATGGTATAGACCATAATAGTCTTAAAATTAAAAATGGAAATAAAAATGGTAAGTGGAATAAGGATTGGGACAAAAGATGAGAAAAATAGTTATTAAACTTTCTCTATTATTTATTTTTATATTTTCAATAGTTAGTATTATTAGTTTTAATCTTTCAATTAGTAAATCAAGATATAAAACTAAACTTACAAATGATGTTATAAAAAAAATAGATAGTTCTTCAAATAATAGTTATCTTGATTTTTTACTACACTTTGAAAATAAAAATAAAATAAAAAAAGATGAAATAAATAAATTGCTTTCTAACTTAAAAGAAAATCAAAAAGCACAAAATGAAATAATTAAAAAAATTAAAAATAATAAAGATTTAGAAAAATATGAATCATTTTATATTGTAAATACTTTAAGAGTTAGAGCAAAAAAATCTTTAATGCTTGAATTAATAAAATCTAACGATGTTGTTAAAGTAGAAGATAATTCAAAACTAGATCTTAATAAAATAAAACAATCAGGCAATAAAAATCAAAGATCAGGCATTAAAGATCCAATGTGGAATATTGAAATGATTAAAGCCGATAAACTTTGGAAAGAAAATATTTACGGTGAAGGTATTACTGTTGGAATAATTGATACAGCAGTAGATATAAATCATAAAGCATTAAAAAGAAAATTTAAAGGTTATAATGAACTTACACAAACAATTGATTATAAAGGAAGTTTTTTTGATGCATTAGAAGATGGTAATCAAGCTCCTAACAACATGATGGATATGGATCATGGAACGCATGTTATGGGAACAATCTTAGGTAGTGAAAAAACAAGCGAAGGTCAAGAATATAATAGAGTCGGTGTTGCACCAAAAGCAAAATTTATAACAGCAAGAGCACTTGATACAAAAAATCCTAATTTAAAAAGTATTAACTCAGTATTCATAAAAGCAGGTCAATGGATGTTAAACCCAACCGGAAAGCCTGAAAATAGACCTAAGGTAATAAATAATTCTTGGGGCGGTGGAGATAATAGTTTATGGTATCAAGGAATGCTTCAAACATGGCTTAATGCTGATATTTTGCCAGTTTTTGCAGCAGGAAATAAAAGATATGACGACCCAATGCCAGGAAGATGCAATGTTGTTACTCCTGGCTCATATCCTGAGGCTTTAACAGTTGGAGCGGTTGATAAAAATGAAGTATTAGCACCTTTTTCATGTGCTGGTCCGTCTAGATTTGCGCCAGATAAAATAAAACCAGAAATATCAGCACCTGGTGTTGCTATAAGATCAGCATGGCCTGGTAATGGTTATGCTTATTTAAATGGAACATCTATGGCAGCACCTCATGTTACAGGTCTTGTTGCACTTCTTGCATCATATGATAGGACTAAAACAGTTAGTGAAATTAGAGAAATAATTATAAAAACTGCAAAAGCAAGAACCGATAGTGAGTTTCCTAACTATCCTAATATGGGATATGGAAATGGAATAGTTGATGCTAAAAAATCACTTTTAAAATTAAAAAATGCTAATATTTATAATTTAATTTTTAATATAACAGTTGATAATGTTGTAGCAAGTGATTATATAATTGAAATTTATAAAGATGATCAACTAGTTGAAAAAACAAAAGAAACTAAGCAAATCACACTTGGTGAGGGTAGCTATAAAATTAAAGTATTAAAAAAAGGTTATAAAAAATATGAAAAAGATATAAACCTTAAAGGTGATATGGCTCTTGATATAAATCTTGAAAAAGAAGAAGAAATAAAATTTAGTGGACAGGTTAAATCAGAGGATGGAAATATAGAAAATGCTAGGATTATATTTAAAAGTGAGATTGCAGAATATGAAATATATTCAAGCCATAACGGAATATATAATATAGTTTTACCAAAAGGAAAATATGACATAGAAGTATTTAAAGAAAACTATGAAGTTAAAAAAGAGAGTTTAGATATAGAAAACAACACTGAAAATTATAATATTTTTCTAAATCAATTTAATAAAAGAACTAAAACAACTATATTTGATAACTCTAAATTATCACCTGATGTAAATAACTTGCTTCATGTTGGTAATATGACAGCAATTAAATACTTTGGATATGAGGCAGGAGTTGTTAAATTTAATTTACCAGCAACCACTAAAATAGAAAGTTTAGATGTGTTTTTTGCCAATAGCACACTTTCAGAGTTTCAAGATACAAAAGCAAAATTATCAATATTTTCATATGATGAATATAAAAGACCTATTGAATATATTACAGATTATTTGATAAATTTTATCCCAGGAAGATTAAACAAAATAAATCTTCAAAGATTTAATCTAGAGCTTAAAGGTGAAGTTTATTTTATGCTTAAAAGCACAAATACTGCTAAAAGCGGATTTGTTTTAGGTGTTGATACTACTAATTATGTTGTTGAAAATTCTTTTGTTTCCGAGGGTGGAAATTTATATAAATTAGATTTTGTAAAAACTACAACAGGTAATTTAAAAGGTAATTTAATGTTTAGATTAAATGAAATTATTTCAGAAAACACTTTAATTGATAAACCTATTGTAGATAATATTATAAACTATGGTGAAACCCAAATAATTGGAAAAGCAAGCGGAAAAGTTGTAGCAGTCTTTCCAAATGGAACAACTACCATAAGTAAAACAAAGAAAAATAAATTTATAATAAATATTCCATTTGGTTTAAATGTTGGAGATGAAATATATCTTTATCAAATTGATGATAATGGTAATAGATCTAAAAATACATATTTAAGAATTTTAAATAACTTTGAAAAATTAGATAGTGCTCTTGAATATTCCGAAACTGTTATTGCATCAAATCCTAGTCTTGGAGGACTTTTGAAAAAGTATAATGAGATAAAATCAAACTATGATAATTTGCATATAAAAGAGATTTATCCAAGTTATGAGATAGTATCTCAAAGACAAAATGAGATTGATAATTTAGCAAAAGAATTAAAAGATTTAGCAATTAGCATAGATAAATTAAGAGAACCTCTTTTAAATTTAATAAAAAAAGCAGAGGAACTTTTAAACAATACCGTAATAGCAGATGATCCTGAAACCGTTTATAAAGGTACATATTTAATTGATAGCGTAAATTATAATATATTTAAAAATAATATAAAGGCTGCTAAAAATATTGTAGAGAATTTATCAAACGGTCAGAATCAATTAAATGAAAGATTTAAAATATTAGATAATGCAATTAAAACTTTTAAAAGAGATCGCATGGAAGGATTAAAATATAACGAAAGTGATTATATTATTGAAAGCATCAAAGAAGTTATTTTAAACTATAAGATAGAACTTGTTAAAAATAATAAATTGTTTAATAATTTAACTTACTATGAAAAAGAAAGTATTGAAAAAGCAATACTAGATATAAAAAAAGCAGAAGAAAAAGATTTAAATATCTTAACAGTAGATGAGTTAAAAAAATTAAACAGCGAATTAATGGAATCATATTATGAATTTAAAAAAAGCGGAATTGTTATTGATGATCCCATTTTATTTGAAATTGAAGATCCATTTAGTCTTTATTCAAGTTTTATAAAACTTATTAATAAAGTTAATTTGGATAATTTAAAAATTATGAAAATTAAAGAATTATTTGCTAATTATTATTTTATGTTATTAACTAATAATAATATGAGCTTAATAAATGAATTGAATGAAAAATTAAAAAATATATAAGGAGGATAAAATATGAATAAATTAAGAAATATTACATTAAAATTATTATTTATATTTACTTTAATTTTTAGTGCAGTTTTTTTATCTTTTAAAGTAAAGGCTGCACCTACAACAATACTAGATAAATATAAAGAAAAAATAGATGAACTTTTGAAAAGAGATGACTTAATATCTCGTTTTCAAGGAACATCATTTATGACAAGTGATCAAACTTACAATATGGGCGAGTTTAATCCTAATTTAGATTTTGGTAAAGTACCAAAAGATCAAGTAAAGGAAACACCTTGGTATTCAGTTTTCAAAGAAGTTGTCGCAAGAAAAATATTATACGATAGTGCTAATTTAAATGAAGCACAAACTCAACTTAATGAACTTCTTACATACGAGGCTAAGTTTGCTAAAAAACTAACTAGCACAAATCTTGATGATGGACATTACTATATTCCTTTTAAATTGTATGGAACTAAAAATCCTATAGATGCTGGTGGATATAATGTATATGAAAGCGATGGTGTTTATAAGGATGAGGAAACTAAACTTCTATCAGGAGTTAAAAAAGAAGTTGATCTTGGTGGTGGAAGTACTAGCAAATCTAATATCTTAGCTAAAATAATTGGTAATAAAATAGTAATGAATTTTATTGCTAACAAGGATAAAGTAAAAGATATTAAAGGAGTAAACATAAATCCTATAAATGGATTAAAACCTACATTTTATGTAAATAAGGCATCAGGAAATAATCCTGCATCATTTGATATAACTCTTCCATTAGGTCTTAATCCTAGTGAGATCGTTTTTGATGTTAAATATTTAAACGAATTAGGAGAAGAAAAATGGATTAAAAATGTTTGCGTTGACCTAAATTATGACAAGGCTTTAAGAGATAATGTATCACACGAAGATGATAAAAAACAACTTATAGAAGGATTAAATTACGAAGCATATATTAAACAAAGACTTAATAATTTAAAACAAAGAGCAAGTGCATTAAGTTTTAATAGTGAGTTTCCAAGATCAACCGAAGAAGATACAAAATTTAATAAAGCTTATGCTAACTTAGTAAATCACGCTCTTTATTTTTCATATGATACAACAAATTTAAAAGATATCTTTAAAGATGCAAGTGTAATTTATGAGGCTGAGTATAAAAATACATTAAAAGATATTATTGTAAAAAGAGCAATGATATTTAAAGAAGATATAAGAATGGAAAAAAATGCCATTTATAATCATTACAAATTCACTGTTGATTCTCTTAACAAATATAAGGAATATCTTACAAATATTAAAGATAGTCTAAAAGGAAAAAGCATTGTTGAACTACTTGAAATAGATACAAAAATGGATAAGGCAGCTCACAATCTTCACCTAAAACCAAATTATGAACCACTTGAACAACTTTTAAAAAAAGCAAAACAATACAAATCGTCATTAAATTATAACTTATATGATACCAATGGTGAAAATTGCGTAAAAATAATGAGGGAGATTGAACTATTACTTAATGTTATAAAAGAAGATAAAGTAACAAAAAGACCAGTAAATGTTGTATCTGAGGCGCAAAGTTTAGTTGAAGCATTAAATAAACTTAAACCATATTTGGGAGAACCTATTAGCGAAAAAAATCCATATGATGATTTAACTCCACCAACACCACCAGAATCTAATAAAAAATATTCAATGGAATTTGAGTGGAAAAATATCTCACAAACTCATAGTGCGAAATATGATTTTCCTAATACACTATTTAAAACTATTTGGTACAATAATGCAATTAATAAAATAGTATTTGAGAAAAAAGAAGATAAAATAATTGCGCACTTTTTCTTTAAACCAGTATTTGATAGTAATGGTGATGTTATATTTGCCATAAAACAAATACAAAATCAAAGAAATGGTTCTGCTGGTCTTGAAGTAGATGAGTATTATGATCTTGAAATGAAGTTTCAAAGTGAGACTAAAAATATCAAAGCACCTAAAAGAGCTCATTTCACATTAAATAAAAATGACGATGATGATATTTTAACATCAATAACATTCTTTTGGAATGGATCAAATACAGCAGCACAAAGTAGTCTTACATACACAGATTGTAAAATGGAGTATAAAAAAGATACTAAAGAAATTATTGATGAAAATCTAAACAAAAAAGAAGCACAAGAAACATTAGAAAAATTTAATAAATTAGATTTAACGAATATTCCGCAATCTTTAAAAGATAACATAAATTTAGCAAAAACAGCGCTTGAGACTGCTTTAAGTGATGCTTCAACAACACAAGATAAGTTAAACGAATTAACTAAGAATTTAAATGATAAGATAGAAGAAGTAAATAAAGCGCTTGAATTTTTAAAATTATATAAAGAAAAATTAGCAAAGTTTAATGAGTTAAAGAAAACTAATAATTATACTGATGATTCTGTTAATGAGTTTCAACAAGTTTTAAATGATTCTAAAACTGCCTTTGATAATAACCAACAAGATAAATTTGAAGAATATAGTCAGAAGTTAAATAATATTATGACTATCCTAAAAGAAAAAGAAATAATTTATGATACTGCAAAAGCTGCTTTAAAACTACATAAAGAAGAATACTTACTTTTACCAAGTTTAGTAAATGAAACCTATGTATTAAAATATAACGAATTAAAACAAATTGTAGAAAATGAAAATGCTACATCTCAAGACTTCCTTGATAAACTAGTTGCAATATTCAAAATTGAAACATCTAAGTGTAAGGTATATGTTGAGTTTAAGAATTTATATCAAATAAAATTAAATGAATTTGAAAATAAAAAATTATCTGGTAAATATTCTGATTTATCAATTCACAAGGCAGAGATAATTTTAAACGATGCTAAGGTTGCACTTGATGAAAATAAATCAGATAAATTTGATGATTTAACTAATAAATTAAATAATATTGATTCAATATATCAATTAAAAAAAGATATTGACTTAGAAGATGGTGAATATACAGTTAATGTTTCATTTAGGAAAAATGATGCTAAGGCTGAATTATCACACGCTGATGAAGCTCTAAATAATAGAGCAAGAATGGTTGTAAATGGTAATAAAGTAACATTATATCTAAGACTACAACCAACAGGTATAATTAATGGAAAAGCAAATGGTGTAATTTCTGAGATAAGTTTTCCTGATGGAACAGTAGTTAATGTAGTATCAAAGAAAAATACAACTATTGAATATGAAGGCCAAAATAATAATTATGAATATCCAAATGAGGTATCATTCGATATTGATATTAAAAAAGAATACTACATAGCAAAACTTGTATCAATATCACCTGCATTTGGAACTAACACACACGATGAAGAAGCAAGATTATATATAGATATTTTAAACGCTGTAAAAGGCTTTAATCAGGATGAACCTGATAAGAAAGATTTAATTTATCATCAAAATGAATTAAGAAAACTTTTAGGATTAAATCAAGTTATTCTTCCTGTTGAACTTGTTAATATTGTAAATGAACAACTAGAAAAAATGACAAGCCAAATAAACAGTACATCAGTTAGTGAAAACGAAGTTAAAAAATCTATTTTGGATGCTAAAAAACTAATTACAAAAATTACTAAATTTAATGAACTTGAAGTTAAATATAAAAGCCAAGAATCATTTATTAAGGAATATAAAGACGATAAAGAAATAACTGATTTAAGCAAAAAGCAAATGAATGATAAACTTTTATCGCTGTATAACGAAATAAGAACTCTAATAAATGATATTGATGCTACAAGTGAAGAAGATTATAAAAAGATAAATAAAAAAATAGAAGAACTTGGAAAAATATATTTACTTGCACGATATAATTTAGAAAATTTAAAAAATTTAATTGATGAATATAATAAAAAAGCAATACCTGCTGATTTAAAGAAATATAAAGATAAAATAACTCAAGTACTTGATTACATTGAACTTTGTAAAAATACTAAACCGGTTGATAAACCAAGTAAATATGAAGCAATTGTTAAAGCAATTATTGCAGAAATTAAAGGTGAAACACCAGATAATCCACAAACAGATGCTAATGAGCTAGAAATAAGATTTTTATACTATTTACTTGCTAAAACAAGCCTTGAAGGTAAAAAGATAAATCTTGAAGGTAGTATGAAAGATGAATTTAATAAAGTTTTATTTGATCAAGTAAATAAAAAGACAAGTATTGATAGTATAAATAAACTTGTTGAAAAACTAGAAAATGAGACTGTTAAAATTGTTCAAAAAAATATTTCAATAAATAAAGAAAATACTGATAATTTATCTAAATTAAATAGCTATTTATTCGAAAATAAAATAACTGTTAAAGAATCTAAAAATGGAACTATTATTAAATTAAGATTTAAAAAAGGATATATTAAAGCAGTAAAACTACCACAACAAAACATAGATGCAGAACTTGTTGAAAGTATTGAATATGATGAATTTGTTATATCATTAAAAGAAAATTTTAAAAACGAATATTTATTAAATGTTCATATTAAGGCAATGAATAGACATCAAAATGTTACTTTAAAAATAAAATAAATTGACAAAAAAACTATAATTTGCTAATATAGGCATGTTGTTTTAGACAATTGGCCAGTTGGAGAAGCGGTTAACTCATATGCCTCTCACGCATACAT
>CAUTNH010000016.1:0-17529 GCA_963540225.1 uncultured Acholeplasmataceae bacterium
AAGATAAAAAAATCACGCTTGAAATAGCGAAAAATATAATTGGAGATAAAAGATTTTCAATGGGCTCGGTTGATGATTATTATAATCTTTTATCAGCACTTCAAAAATCAATTAGAGGCTCAGATGTCGATGCATCTATTTATTATTTGTCTCGTCTTATAAATATGGGGGATTTAAAATCTATTGCAAGAAGACTTTTAGTAATAGCGTATGAAGATATTTCTCTTGCCAATGGTGGCTTAATTCAAAAGACTCATATGGCAATAAATTCAGCCCTAGAAGTTGGTTTCCCTGAGGCTAGAATAATACTAGCATATATAACAATTGAGCTTGCAATCTCACCTAAGTCAAACTCTGCCTATCTTGCAATAGAAAAAGCGCTTAGCGAAAAAGATTATGAGATTCCTAATTTTTTAAACAATCAACTTTTAAAAATAGGTAAATATAATTATAAATATCCGCATGATTATAAAAATGCTCTTACGGATGATAATTATTTACCTGAAAAAATAAAGGATAAAATATTTTATAATCCTAAAGATAATTCTAATTATGAAAAGATTATTAAAGAGAGATTATCTGAAATTGACAAAATAAAAAGGAAGGTTCGTTAAAATATTTTATCTGTTTGGTAAATAGATGAACAAATAAAATCTATAAGTTCGTATCTTTTCTTTTAATAAATTTAATATCGTTTTCATTTTTATAATTAATAATAAAATATTCGCAGTTTTTAATCTTATCGTGATAATCCATTCCTAAGTTTTTTACAAGGAATGCTTTTATTGCGTGTGAATGTGATACAACTAATATTGTTTTATCGGGATATTTTTTGAAAAGTTTAAAAATGAAAGAATTTATTCTTTTTTCAAGTCTTTCATCAGATTCAAATTTTCCTTTTTCAGGTTTTATAAAATAATTTACACTGTCAACACTTTTATTTTCGTAAACTCCAAAATCTCTTTCTAAAAGTTTACGACTTTTTTTAATTTTTGTTTTATGATGGATAAAATTATTTTTAACTATCTCGCATGTCTTATATGCCCTTTGAAGAGGGGAAGAAAAAAACAGGTCGATTTTTTTAAAATCATCCTTTAGATTTTCTGCTACAACTAATGCCTGCTTTTTGCCAAGGATTGAAAGCTTATTATCTTTTCTTCCTTGGACTAGTCTTTTCATATTTTCTAAGGTTTCACCATGACGTAAAAGTATTAAAATCATAATTAAATTATAACTTATAATTAAATAAAATTGTAAAAAATGTTTTTAAATGTTATTATATTTATAAGGTGATTATATGGATATATTAAAAATTATAAGAGATAAACGTGATAATTTAAAATTGTCTAATGAAGAAATAAAATACTTTATTAAAAATTATGTATCAGGAGATATAAAAGATTATCAAGCAAGCGCTCTTTTAATGGCTATTTATATAAATGATATCGATAATACTGAGGCAACAAATTTAGCAATTGCTATGAGAGATTCTGGAAAATGCTATGATTTATCTAAAATAAATGGATATAAAGTTGACAAGCACTCAACAGGTGGAGTAGGTGATAAGGTTACTTTATTTCTTGCACCAGTTATGGCATGTTTGGGATTAAAATTTGCTAAAATGAGTGGTCGTGGTTTAGGTCATACCGGCGGAACATTAGATAAACTTGAATCAATTAAAGGTTTTAACATAAATTTAGATGAAGATGAATTTATAAAACAAGTAAATGAGATAGGAATTGCAGTAATTGGACAAAGCGAAAATATTACACCTGCAGATAAAAAATTATATTCTTTAAGAGATGTTACAGAAACAGTCTCAAATATAGGTCTTATTGCATCATCTATTATGAGTAAAAAACTAGCATCTGGCTCTGATATAATTATTCTAGATGTTAAATATGGTAATGGTGCTTTTATGAAAGATGTTAAAAGTGCTACAAAACTTGCAAGTTTAATGGTAAAAATTGGAACTAATGCTGGTAAAAAGGTTGAAGCAATTATTACTAATATGAATGAACCATTAGGACATATGATAGGAAATAGGCTTGAAGTTTATGAAGTTATAAAATCTTTGAAAGGAAGTTGTCCAAGCGATTTACTTGATGTATGCCTTACAATTGGATGCGAACAACTTATTTTAAGTAATCCTGAAATTAAAATTGAAAAAGCTAGGAAAATGATTCTAGATGTTATAAAAAGTGGTAAGGCCTTAGATAAGTTTTATGAGTTCATTAAACACCAAGGTGGAATGCTAGATGATATTTTAGATGAAGAAAAACTTCTTCATGATAAATTTTATGATTTAAAGGCTAAAAAAGATGGCTTTATTTCTAAAATGAACTCTGAAAATATTGGAAATGCCGCAAGAATTTTAGGAGCAGGAAGATTAAAAAAAGAAGATGTAATAGATTACAATGTTGGAATTAGACTAGATAAAAAAATTGGTGATAAAGTTAAAATTGGTGATACAATTTTAAGAATTTATCACAATGATAAAGGTTTAGATGAGGCAGTTAAAATATTAGAAGAATCAATTATCATTTCTAAAAAATATAAAAAAGATAAACTTATTGCAAAAATTGTTAAATGATAGAAGAAGAAATTAAAACAAATATAAAAAAGATAAAAAAAGATATTTTCCTAACTTATCTTGGGATTGCTTTTTTTATGCTTTTTATTTTTTCAATTATTATATTTGCTTCAATAATTTTTGTAAATGCACCATCATATTTTAGTGGTGTTAAAATAAGCAATAGTGATAAGATTTTTGTAGATAAATTTCAAAAAATATCTGCACCAATAATATTTATACTATATATTTTTATTTTTATAATAAATTTAGTTTTAATATCTGCTGTAAATAAAAGGTTAGAAAAAATAAATAAATTGAACTATCTTAATTATTTAAGTAAATACAAAACTATAAAAGTCCTTCTTATAGTAGGAATTTTTATAAGCATTATAAAAATAGTTGCATATATTATGCTTTTTTTAGAATTAAATAATGAGATGAAAAAAATACTAGAAACGCCATCAGATGATTTTATAAAAAAATGTATGGCTGATATTGATAAAGAAATAGGCAAAGATAACTAATTATGGAATCTAGAAGTTATGATCTATTAGAAAATTTTAAAATTGCCTTTATTAAACATAAAGAAAATGCAGCCTTGTATTTTGATAAGGCTTTAAATGATGCAAAAATAGATTTAGAAAAAAATAATAAATTAGATGTTCAATTTTCTAAACTTAAAAAAAGTGATGAGAATTTATATAAGATAAAAAATAAGATATTTTCTAGGATTAAATTATCTTTAGTTATTGGTTCTTCTTTTTTATTATTTTTATTTTTAATGATGGAATATTTTATATTTTATTTTAAAGGTAATTTTAATGTATTAATTGTAGCACCTGTTATTTTTTTACTATCTTTAATAATATTTTTAGTTTCTATTGGTATTTTATATATTAGATATACTAATAATTATGTAGATTTAACGAATAATAAAATCGATGAAAATATTATTGCATATAATAATAAACTATTATTAGTTAATTTAATAATTTCATTAAATGATAACTCAGAATTAAAACTAATAAATAAAACCGATAACAATATTATATTTTTTGATGATCCTAACGAAAGTAATGATATTTTTGAAAGTAATAGTAAACTAGACTATATTTCAAAAGATTCTAAAAATGTTTACTATGGTAAGTTATATAATAATTCCTTTTTACTTTCAAAAGAAAATTATAATGCTCAAATTAAAAAAAATGAATATGCTAAAAAAATAATAAAAAGCAAATTTAAATTATTAGTTGAATTTGATTATTTAAACAATTTGGTTTTTGAAAGAGAAAAATCAAGCAATAATGATTTATCATTAAAAGAGCAAGATGTATTATATAACCTTGAAAAAAATTGGCTTAGCAAAATGTCAGAAAATACAAAAGATATTACTTTTACTCAACTTGAAGATGAACTATTTGAAACTTTATTTGAATCATATAATAGATCTGATGAGATATCATATAGAATGTTATTTAGTCCAATTACTAGAAAAAACTATATTGATATGTTTAAAAAAACAAGCCTTAGTTATGGCGATATATATGATATTAAAAAGTTGGATAAGTATTTTTTAATAGATATATATTTTCCTACTGATTTAAATTTAGATTATGATTTTAGTTTTCCAGATATAGTTAATATAAAAAAAATAAAAACCGAGTTTGTAAAATCACAGTTAAGCTATTTTAGAATTTTCTATTTTATAATAGCCCCGCTTTTAGCAATTCCTGATTTTGTTAAATATAAGTTTAGGTGATAGAAATGAATAATTTTTATGAAGGAATTGAACTTGATAAAAAAAGAGTAATGTATGTAATAGGTTTTAAAATAATCTCATTTTTAATATTTTACCTTTTTATCTATCTTATAAGTATTAAAATTGAAAAAAATGGTGTAGTTTTAAAAATAGAAGAACTCACTAGGAAAGATTTAACTATACTTGCTATATATTTTTCTATGTGTGCCATTATTTATCTTTTTCAATTTGTTTTATACTCTCTAATATCATATATACCATCAAGACTAAAAATTGGTAGTTTTGGCTATAAAGTATTATTTGTGCTTGGTTTTTTCTCTTTTATTTTTTCCTTTATTTTTCTTTTTATGATAAGTAAAAGATTAAAAAACTTCTTAAAGCAAAAATATGATGAAAAAAGAAAAATATAGAAGGTGAACTTATGGAAGTTGAAAAATTTTATGATATTTTAGATCATTATAAAAATGTATTAGAAAAAAAACACTATGAAAATACAATTAAATATTTTGATGATCTTGTCGAAAAAGAAAAAATAGATGTTGCTCAAAATAAAATTACAGTAGATAAAATAAATAATCTTACAAATAGTATTAAACAAAATACTAAAATTTTAAAAAATAATAAAATCGGTCGTGGATTTAACTTTTTCTTTATGATTTTATCATTTTTTATATCAGCAATATTTTTAACAGATGTAATCTATAAGGCAACTAAAAAAGGAAATCTTATAAGAGCAGTTGATTTGAAAATTTCAAGTGTTATATTTTCACTTTCATTTTTACTTGGAATAGGATTTGCAATAATTTATTTTTTAGTTATTAGAAAGGTTATTAAAAAGTATGTTGATATTTTATATAATCTTGAAAATGAAAAGAAAAAAAATATTGATAAAGGCTATGACGAGTTAAAAAATTTAAATTATGGCTATGATAGAAAAATATCTGAAAAGCTTGTAATGGGAGTTTTTCCACAGCTAAAATTTGATGATGATTTTAAATCGTGTGAGTATGAGGCTTATAAAAAACATTTTGATTATAATTATAAAAAACCTAATACATCAATAATTGATTTAAAAAGCGGAAAATTACTTGGTAAGCCAGTATTATTTTTTACTGAAAAACAAATGAAGATGGGAACTGCTAGATATACGGGACATTTAACAATATCATGGCAGGTTTCACGCACGGTAAATGGGCAAGTATACTATGATACTAAAACACAAGTTCTGACTGCGACAGTTGAAAAACCAAAGCCTTTTTATTATGAGTATGAAAGATTAACATTTCTAACAGACTCAGTTCCTAAATTATCATTTGATAGAGAAGTATCGGGAATAAATCAATTATCTGATAAACAACTTGATAAAAAAATCAAAAAAGATAGTAAACTCCTTGATAAACTTGAAAAAAAAGAAGTATCAACTGGGGGAGATTTTACTAAGATGGAAAACGATGAGTTTGAAGCAATTTTCGGTGCAATAAACAGAGATGATGAGGTTGGTTTTAGACAGTTATTTACTCCGCTTGCTCAAAAAGAGATTCTAAAACTTTTAAAGGATAAAGAAGTAGGCTATGGAGATATTTATGATATTTCAAAAAGAAAGAAAGTTGTCGATGTTTATGCATTTTTTGATGAACCTTTTGATTATCAAAGTAGTATTAAAAGATATAAGGATTATTCGCTAGATAGCGCAAAAGAAAAATTTATAAGTTATAATTATTACTTTTTTAAAAGAATATATTTTAGACTTGCTTTAATTATGGCAATACCAGAGTTTCAAAATAAAGATATTTCTGAGCTTCCTGAAATTTGTGATATAGACTACTTATTCCCACCAGAACAAGAAGAAGAAATTGCAAACTTACTATGGGAAAAAGATAGAACTAAATTTGATAATCCTAAAACTGCTACTGAGGCAATAATAAAAACAAAACTTATTTCAAGTGGCGATGATTGGCAAATTGTAAATGTTAAAAGTAATACATTTGAGACAATTAATAGAACCGAGTATGTACCAGTTTATGGTGGAGATGGCAAAACTCATATGGTTCCTGTTATATGGGTTGAATATATTCCAATAGAAAATGATAGTGAAATTATTATTAAAAAAATAGAAGATGAAAACATTAAAAGAAATGATATTATAAATTTAATGGATAAACAAGATGACTATCTTAGATCATCGATTTTATCAAATGGTTTACTTGGAGTTTTAAAATGTGGTATAATAAGTGATGATGTTATCTCTAAAATAAAGGATTTTAAACAAGTTATGAAAGAAGATAATCCTGATTGCATTATAGATAATATATTAGATGATATAACAGAGCCTAAATAATAATTAAATAAATAGGAGGATAATATGGTAAATGAACTAGATGAAATGACAGCGGAGGTAAATGAAAAAGGAAGAGATATAAATGTTATTGAAAAACAAATCCAACCTACAGTAGGATTTGGAACTACAGTTTTTGTAATATTTTTATTTTTACTTGGTATTATTCCAGGAATTATTTATGTATATAAAAAAGTAAGAGCATATGAGTATTTACAAAAACTTCAGCAAAAACTTCAAAAAAAAGCCTCTCAAATTGATAATTTCTTAGAGCAAAGAGTGGTAATTTTACAAAATACTGCAGCATTGGTTGAAAAGGCCACTAAACTTGATAAAGATGTTATGACACAAGTTGCCGCATATCGTGGTGGTGCTGGTAGAACTTTTAAAGCAGATGCAGCAGGCGATCTTCAAAGAAATGAGATGGGTCAAGCACTTGAGACAACATTAAGTGGCCTATTTAGAACAGTTGAAAATTATCCAGAGCTAAAGAGTATGGATGTAATTAAAAAGGCTGTTGATGAAAATTCATACTTACAAAAAGAAATTACAGCAGCAAGAGAAGAGTATAATGATGTTGTTAATCGTTGGAATAGTCAAATATTTATTTGGCCAATTTATAGAAGTGTAGCATATAAAAATAAATATACTACAAGAGTTCCTTTTTCTGCTAGTAAAGAAATTAAAGAAAAAGCAAGAGGAGTATTTTTTTAGAAAAATTATAAATAAAGCATAAGGCAACCTAAAAAACTGCCTGCTTTTTTATTTTTAAATTATATATATATATATATAGGTTTGTATAATATTATTGATAGAATTTGAAGGGAGAAAAAATGAAAAAAGATAAAATATTATTATTTTTATTATCTGTTTTTGCACTATTTTTATTTTCTGCTTGTAAGGGTGGAAATTATGGCAGTAAACAGAATCTAAGAACAGAAAATGAGGTTATAAATGAAAAAAGTAAAAATAAATATAGCCTTATTGTCTCAAATGAGGAAAGAGTAAGACTTATTACTCCTGTTGATGATTTAACAAAACTTGACTATGATAAGGAGTTATTATTTGAAGTAGTTGAGGATGAAAGAAAAGTTTTATCATCACTTAAGATAAACGGAGAAGAAAAAAAAGATATAGTTGATGATAAAAAACAGTTTAAATTAACTATTAAAAACCATACAGCAATAGTTGCATCATTTGCTGATAAAAAATATGATATTACTGTAAAAAAAGAATTTAATAACAATATTACTTTCTTATCATCACAAAAACTTGCAATTGGTGAAGAATGTAAATTTCAGTTAAAAAATACAACAAAAAGATATATATATAATGTTTTAGTATCTGATACAACAATTAGTAAAATAGATGATATAACATATAAGTTTATAGTTTCAAAAAATCACGAAATATCAATTAAAAAAGATATAAATTATCGTAAATTTACAATTGAGCATAAAAAACAATATCTAGGTTCTCCTTATGATTTAAATAAATATATGAATTTTCTAAAATACTCTATTGTAAAAGATAAAGATATAAAATTTGAAAGTCCTGATGTAAAATTATTTACTAGTAATACTGTATACTATGACGATAATAATCACATGGGACTAAAAAGTGATATAACAGGCGAAGTGATGCAGTATATAAATACAATAAGTGAGCTACCTAATAATGTTTATAAATTTAATTATATTTATAAAAATATTGAAAATTTATTTAAGGATGAAAGATTCGAAAACAGATTTGAAATAGTAAATAAAGCAGATAAATTTATAATTAGATTTTATAATGAAGATAGAACTAAGTATGAAGATTATGAAATAGTTACTAAGTTCGTCTATATAGGATTAGATGGTAAAATAAACTATGATGAGCTAGAGAAAAAAGATGGATTTTATCAAATAGATACAAGAAATAAAAAGAAAGCATCACTTGAGATATCTTTAAAGAAGGTTGAATGATATTATGCCAAAAAAAGAAAATAAAATAGTAGAAGAAAATGTAGATTATGCTGATATTACAGCAATCGATGATGTTGATTTATCTGAAAATACTGATATAGTAGTTCAAGAAGAAAATGCTGGAAGTGATGTAATAGTTTATGAACCACAAAAGCAGGATCTTATTTTATATGAAAAACTTGAAAAAACTAAAACTACTAAAAGAGGTATATTTTCGCTTATTATAATTATTATTATTGCGCTTTTAATTATTGCAATTGGTGGATTTTTATATAAAGGTCTATCACAAGAATCAGCTCTTTCGAAAGATAATTTCGACCTTAAACCAAGAAGTAATGAAGCACTTGCAGTTGATAATGAGACAAAAACATTAACGGTATCTCCTTATGAGTATAATGGTTTTTTAGATTTAAAAAAATATTTTAAATCTGAATCATCATCACTTTCATTTGATATATTTACAAGTGACGGTAAAAATCAAAAAATTGAAAAACTTGATTTAGCGAATGTTTATAAACAAAAAGATAAAAATCCTGAATATACTGTTAAAGTTTCTTTTAAATCAAATAAAAAATATTTTTATACAAAATTAAAGTTTGATTTTAAAAATGTTATCGTTTTAAAAACTCCAAGTGGAGATTGCCAAGTTTCATATAACGAATATATGAAAAATAGAGGTTCATATATTACATTTTTTGAAAAAGAATTGAGAAAAAATAAAATTTTAAATGCGTTTTCGAGCAAAAATGATGCTTTAAACCGTGATGTTAAGCAATGGTTTTTTGACAATAATAGACAACAAAACTTTAGCATAAAAGAATTTGAAGAAATTAAAAAAGATGATAAAGTTAAAGAATTAGTTCTGTATTCAAATAACTCATTTTCAAATGGTATTACTGTCGAATATAAGTTTATAATGGGTGATGGCATTTTTTATACAACATATGCTAAAGATGGTGACGTACTTCCTGATTTAGATATATTAAATGATTTAAAAAATAAACTAATTTATCCGACAATGAAAAGAGATATCAACGATGAGTTTAGTGATGAATCAAGAGAAAAAGCGAAAGAATATTATGAATTTGTTGGTTGGTTTTATAAAAATGACCATGATGAATTAGGAATTAAAGCAGGTGCTGAGTTTAAAATGGATCAAAAAGTTCCATCAATTAAATATGCAAGTTATGAGATTGTTCCTAAATTTGTTAGAAAAGCTGTTGATATTTATTATATGTCAAGTGAAGATCTTTTAAAAAGCGAAGATGATTATAACCTTAAAGATAAAAAATATACAAAAGCCAAATTAACTAAAAAAGATGGTGGTTATAATTGGGAGTATGAGCTTTTAACAGATGTAAGTGATGAAGGAGATTCATATTTTACAAACTGGTTTTTAAAAAGTGGAAATGATATTTCAAATAATACTGAAATAAATATTGAAAGACTAAAAAAAGATGAAACCAAGGTATTTGCATTTCCTAAATATCGTAGTTATATTAAAGCAAGATTCGAGCTTGTTAATTTAGAGAATTTAAAACTAAATCAAATAAATGGTAGAGATAATGAAAAGATATTTGATAAAGTAAATGCACTAAATGAGAATAAAAGAATTATTGGAGAAGTTGAAAACTATCGTGAAATAGATGGAAACTATCTTGATGGATATTATCTATCAAATGGTGAAAAAATCGATGAAAACACAACTTTTGCATATATTGAAAGTTTTGAGAATAAGATATATATAAGATATAAAAAAGTAAATGTATCTGTTAATTTTGATAGATTGTTCTTTGATAGTGAAACTCAAAAATTAAAAACCGAAAGAATAAGCACACATTCTAAGTTTTATGAAACAGGTAAAGTATCGCTTGGCGAAATACTTAATGAGTATAAAGACGAAATTATAAACAAATATCCAGATTATATTATGGAAGAAAAAAAGGCTGACTTTACAGGAAGCCTAGTTGGGGTAAAGAATCAATCTTTCACAATAACTATTAGAGTTCCAAATATAATTTTAAAAGCTAAAATAGATTCTTATAATGAGTTTGAAATGCCTGTTTATAAAGGCCAGATTTTAAATATGGATTATAATTATAATTCAAACCAAAAGGTAGTAGGATATAAAATTAAATTATCTGATACTGAGGAAATAGATTTTTTTACTAATTCAAATTTAGATAAGTTAGTAAAAAAGGAAAATGATGGTAAACAATTTGAAGCACAGGCATATTTTGAAGATAGATTCGATGGAACTATTTCTATAAAAAAGGTCTTTATAGACGATAATTTAAAAAACACAGATCCAAATAGAATAAGGACATATTATGTTAAATCTAAAATAAAAGATATTAAATTAGGTTCATGGTCTTATGATTTATATAAAGAAAAACTTGATTATTATATTAGTATAAAAGATGGCGAGGTTTCAAATCCTGAGATTTTTGAATATGTTGGTTCTAGTGGATCATGGCCTAATTATCAGGTTGTTGATTCTGAGATTACTTTTACATATTATAGAAAATCAGCAGTTCTTTATTTTCAATACGGCAGTGACAAACATTTTGAAATTAGGATTAGAACTGAACAAGAAATTCAAAGTAATGAGTATTCGAAATTACTTAATTTAATGGAACCGTATATTGAAGCACAAAAACAAGTTGGTAAGCAGTTTAAAGGCTGGGGATATGGAAATAAATTGTATCCAGAGCTTGAAAAAGAAAAAGCCCGTAAGTTTGTGCTAACATGGGATTTTTATAATTCGCATAATGTTGCAACAAATAGTAATCATAGGGTAGTTTTAATACCTATTTATGAGTAAGGTGATAATATGAAAAATATGATTGATGAAAATTTAGATGTTGATTTTGAACAAGTTGATGCTGAACTTGAAAAAGAAGATACTAGTCAAAATAAAAATCAACTAGTAGCCCAAGAAAATTATTCTCTTGAATATGTTAAAAACATAGCAAATAAAAGAAAATACTTATGGGTTATAGTATTATCTTCTGTTGTAAGCTTTCTTTTAATATTTTCTTTTTTAATGCTTTGGGTAATCAAAACTAAGGTGATTAAACCAAATCAAATCTCAAAAATTACCTCATATATCCAATCAATTGATAAAAACGAGCTAAATTTAACAGATGATGATATAACTTACTCGCCAAATGAGTATAAAAATGCACTTAAGGCAAGTGAGTTAAAAGATTTATTATATGCTAAAAGCAAAGGTCAAAAAGACTTTAGATTTATATTTTATAAAAAAGATTCAAATGGAAAAGAAACTTTTTTAAATGAAATAAAAGATAATGTTATGATGGATAAAAATACTAAGATTTATCTTAGGGTAAGCTATGATCCTAAAAATACTGGTCTTTTTAGTATGCAGGCAGTAAGTTATAAAGATTTATTATTTAAATTTGATTATACTAAGTTTTTATTTATGTATGATGATAGTAACAAAATAATTCTAACAAAAAATAAAACTAATCTTTTACTAAAAATTGAAAAATTGCAACTTGAAAAAAATATTAGTTTTAAAGAAGCCTTTTTAAATGTTATAAATGAAGATTTAAAAGATGTATTTGAAAAAGATAATAATGTAAATATGAAATATCATAGGTTATTTTTTGAAAAATATAGAAACGATATTATAAGAGATATTGATTTAGAAAATATTATACATAACAAAATTAAGTTAAATAATATCTATCTTGATGATGCTAAAACTAAAGAATATGATACAATCTTTAGATTTTATGATAAAAACGATGATAAAGTATACGAGCTAAAAGCTATAAAAGGTAAAAAACTAGATGGTGACGCTTTATTAAGAATTAGAGAAAAGATTACAATTCCTAATAAAGAATACTACATAAAAAATGAAAATGGTGTTGATTTTACAGATATAAACAACGATAAAGTAGTAGGAGATGCAAACTCTAATTTTGAAATAACTCAATTTATTACAGATTATAATAATCCAAACTCAGTATATGATTTTTCAAAAGAAGTATCATATGATGGTATAAATTATACTGTTGAAAAAATTGGCAATAAGGAATACAATGTTATTAGTATATATCCTAAACTAGAACAAATAAGAGCATATATGGTATTTAAAACTGAAAGTAATGAAGTAGTTGAAAAACAACTTTTAGAAGTAGGTCAAATCAAACAAATGCCACTTGATCTTACAAGTAGTTATATAAATAAAAATAACAAATATCTTAATCCTAAAAAACAATATTTTGAAGGTTGGAGAGTCTTAAATGATGGAAAAGAGATAACTTATAAAAATATTACAAATGAGATATATTATAATTTAAAACACGATATTATTTTAGAGCCGATTATTAAAAATAAATATGATATAACAATAAACTTACCTCATCTTGAATATAAGCCACAAATTTCAACTGATAAAAATTATAGAGAGCTTACATTTAGCGTAAAAGAAGATGAATATATATTTGATGCATTAAATAAAATAAGACTTGAAAAACTAAATTCTGTAAAGGAGTTTTCTGAAAATAATAAATTTATTGGAATGTATTCAGATGAAAACTATGTATCTGAAATAGATAAAAATATGACTGCTAAAGATTATGGAAAACATTATATTTATTTTAGATATGAAATTGTATATTATAAGGCTAATTTTTCTAAAAATTTTAAAGATCAGTATACTGAACTAGTCAACAAGCTTAACTTATTTGTTCCAATAGATCCTAAAACAGATGTTAGAGATGGATATGTAAAAAGAGATGTATTTTTTCAAAAACTATATGATCAAAACAAAAATAATGGTTTAAAAGAAAAATTATCTCAATATTCGCTTGAACACAATCAAGCAGTATTTTCGTATTATGGAGGAGTTTATGAGGTTAAAATTGCTGATAGAGTAGAATATGGTTTTTCATTTTTTGCTTTTGATAAAATAACGGGAAAAACTATTGCAAATCAAAAATGGTATGCAAGTTTTGAAAAAATTCCAAGTATAGAAGATGCTATGTCAAAAAAACTTGATGACAATGCTTCAGAAAAAGTATATTTTCCATATATTACAGATACATTTGGTAGTAAGATTTATAAGGTATCAGCAGTTTCTTCTAAAAGTGATTTTTCAAATGAATACTTGCCAGAAGATTTAATTTCTGATTTTAGAAGTTTTCAAGGTTCTGATAATCGAATAAGATGTAGATTTTTTCTAAAAGTTGAGGAATATAAAGCAACCTATAAGTATTCCGCTAGAACTTGGGGAACATATCAAGAGGTATTTTCAAAGATTGTCACAACATCTAATCATCCTAAAAACTACAGTTCGCTTGAAATTTTTAATGAACTTAATCAAGCAGGTTATGCGGTGGCTAAGCATCAAGGTCAGACTTATCATAGAGTAAGACTTTCCGATATATTTAGATCTGATGGTCAGATTGCCTCATTTAATCTTGTAGTTAAACAAATTAGATTTAATAGAAATAATATAAGTCTACAAATAACATACAGATACTATAAAAAAGTAAACGATATTTATCAATTCACACATGCTGGATCTCTTTTGATTTCTTATTTAACTAAAACTGAAGAATATAGTTATTATGATAAAGAAACCTTTAATATCTTTATGGAAGATGGTAAAAAAATCGATGGCTTTTATGGATATATTAGAAACTATATTACAAATTATTTTAATGACCACGCTAAGGCAGATAATGAAACAGTATATTATGCTGATGGTACGGCTAAAAAAATGAGTGAAATTGAGAATTTTGTACCTAGAAAAGGCATGATAGTAGATGTTGATATAATGGAAGTTGAGTGATATTATGAAAAAAATTACATATATGATATTTTCTTTTTTAATGCTATTTACATTATTTGCATGTGATAAAAATAATATTGAAAAAGAAGATGAAAATAAAATTGAAAAATACGAGGTTATTTTTCATTATAAAGATGATGAAGGTAATTCAAAACAAACACTGATAAATTATAAGAAAAACGATAGGCTAAATGCTCCTACTGGTAATTTTGGAAAAAGGAAAGGTTATGATTTATCATATTGGGAATATGAAGGTGAAAGATATGAATTTGGTTTTCAGGTAAATCAAAAGATCGAACTTCATGCTAAATATAATATTAAAAAATATAGCATTTTGACTAATGTAAATGGAAAGCAAGAACAATATCAAGTAGAACATAATAAAAGGCTATCTATTCCAGAACCTTTTTATGAAAATCATACTTTCCAAGGATGGATTGATGAAGATGGTAATGAATATGATTTAAACAAACCATTTCAAAAACCAAAAATATTAACCGCAAAATTTGCTCCTGAAAAACTTAATCTAAAATTTTTCTGGGGAGAGTATAATTATAATGGTTATGATCAAACGCCTATTTATAAAGAAGTTGTTGCTGAATATGGAAAAAAATTAGATAGAGATGCATTTATATTTAATGGTAAAGATTATTCAATAGGAAGCCCGGACCCAAATTATAATAGTCAAATTGTATCTGATTATGTGAATAAGGAAACAGGAGAAGTTTATGATCTTGAAAAAGGAGTAAGACATAATAATCTTATACTAGAGCCAAAATATTCTACAATTTATAGAAGTTATGAAATAATTTATCCAGACGGCGAGACAATTAAAAAAACAGTTGTTCATAATGGTCGTGTAGAATTTAAAGCAGAGGATTTTAAATATTATGATAATAAATATTTTCAAGGAGCATACCTTTCTGATGGAACGCAAGCATCAGAAGGTGGGCAATTAAATAGATATTTAATTGATAGGGATAATATTAAATTTTATATAAAATACCAAGATGGTCATCCTGATTCTATTTTAGATGTAGAACACATATATAATACAGGCAATTACATTTTTAAAGGTATTAAAGATAAAAAATATCGTGGAAGGATTACTGTTCCTGAAATTTATAAAAATCCATATGATAACAAGGAATATCCAATTAAACAAATTTCAAGTACCGCCTTTGCATCAAATACAAATATTACTCATGTTACAATAAAGACTAAAATTACAGAAATACCAGATTTTGCATTTTATAATTGTCATAACTTAGAAGAACTTGACATAGATTATTCTTTAATTGAAAAAATTGGACAATTTGCTTTTAAAAATTGCTATAATTTAAAGAAGTTTAAACTTGAAAATACAAAGATAAAAAATGTTGAATTTTCATCTTTTGAAAAATGTTATAGTCTAAATGAGATAATAATGCCTGATGAGACTGTTAAAATTGAAGATAATGCTTTTAAAGATTGCAAAAATTTAGAAAACATATCTTTAAAAAATGTATCTGAAATTGGAAATAGTGCATTTTATAATCTTGAAAAAATAAGATTTATAAACTTTTCTGAAAAATTAGAATCAATTGGTTCTAAAGCATTTTCAAATTGTAAAAACTTGCATTCAGTAAATCTACCAAGCAAGTTAAGAACAATTGGTTCAGAAGCCTTTTCTAATTGTGAAAAATTAGAAGATTTTAAATATTGAATATCTTGGTGAGCGATTTGTCTCAAAGAATAATACAATTAAAAAACTATATTTAAAAAATATTTCATTTTTAGGATCTAATGTTTTTGAAAATTTTTCAAAGCTTGAAGAAGTTGAATTAGAAAATTTTAATAGTGTTAAAAAAGATACATTTAAAAACTGTCCTAATTTAACTAAGCTTACTGTAAAAAATTATCTTACAGAAAAAAAAGTTGATTTATCAGAATATAAAAATTTAGAACTTGAAATAACAAATAGTCTACCTGAAAATATAAATATATCAGTTGAAAAATTAGTAATTAAAGACAGTGCTAAGATTTCTAAAAATTTAACCCAATTAAATATTGATAGCCAAAGCATAATAAAAAATCTTATTCTTCCTGATTATCTTACAAGATTAGATTATGCAAATCGTGTAAAAGAAATTACTGTTGGTAATAATTTAACAGATACACTGCTTTTCCATACTGATAACAGTTTAGAAAAGATTAACTTTAAAGAAGACAATCCTTATTTTAAAGAGTATAAAGGAGTTATTTATTATAATTATAAAAAACAAACTAAATGGTATATTATAAAAGTAGTAGATGAAAATCTTAAAGAATTAGAATTTTTACCAAATAAAGAAATAAACTATGGTAATTCTAATAACTTAAAAAAGCATCTAGAAAAAATTGAAAAAGTAGTTCTAACTCATACATATTACGACCCTTCATTATTTTCTATGTTTACTAATGCAAAAGAAGTATCCATTAAACCGGAAACACCAGAACCTAGAAGTTATAAACTAATAGATGGAATGCTTTATACAGGCGATGAAAAATATGTATTTTTCTTACCTCCTAAAATGGATATTGAAACATTCAAAATTAAAAGTGAACAAATCAATCAACAATTTCTTCAAAATTTAAATATCAAAAAATTTGAGCTTGAAGGCGTAAATCCAATTTTTGAAATTGTTAATAATATGCTAATTCAAAAAGAATATTATAGTCCAAGTACTAGATATCTTGCAAGATATTTTGATAATGACAAATTAGAAGATACTATTTCGCCAAGTTTAAATATTAGTAAAGTTTTTAAAGATGCTTTTTCATCAAAACATCTTAAACTTAAAAAAATAACTTTTGAAATTCCTGATTTATATTTTGAAAATGTTCTATTTGGTCAAAGCATTGAAGAAATTATTATAAATGAAAAAACAAACGGTTATTTAAATGATATTGAAAGTGAAAAACCAATAAAGATGGTATATGGCGGAAATAGTACAACTATTTCATTGGTTGCAAAATTTAAAAGACCTCTTACAGTATCAGTTACAGATAAAGTAAAAACTATTACTGGTTATGCGTTTGAAGACA
>CAUTNH010000017.1:0-17470 GCA_963540225.1 uncultured Acholeplasmataceae bacterium
AAAATTTATTATTAGATGCTAAATCAGATCATAGACTTATTATGAGTTATATCATACTTTCATATCTTACAAATGAAAAAATTAAAATTAAGAATTTTGATAAAATCTCTAAGAGTAGTCCAGATTTTATAAAAAAGTTAAAGAAATTAGGTGCTAGATTTAAATGTGTGAAAAATTAAATAAATTAAGAAATGAAATAGACGATATTGATAACAAAATACTCGATGAGTTTTTAAAAAGATATAATACTTTAAAAGATATAAAAGAATTTAAATGTGAAAATAATATAAGTATAAAAGATAAAAAAAGAGAAAAAGAGCATCTCGATAGTTTAATTAAAAAAATCAATGATAAGGATTTGAAAAAATATCTTTTAGAAAATTTCAAAGATATTTTTTCAAATTCCTATTGGGTATATAAAAAAAATCTAATTGCACTTATTGGAAAAAATATTAAAAAAAGTCCATCACCAAAACTACATAATTTAATTTGTAAGTATTTAAATTTAGATTATGATTTTATTAAAATTCAAAGTGATAATATAGACTATGATGAATATATTACAAGTTTAAAAAATGGTAAGTATATGGCATTATTTATCACAATGCCATATAAAGAAAAGTTTATAAACTATGTTGACTATCTTAGTATTGATGCTTTTAAAAGTGGTGTTGTTAACTATATTTACTATGATGGTAAAAATATAATAGGTGATAATTCCGACACTAAAGGATTTTTACATGATTTTAAAGATATTTCAGTTAACAAGGATTATGTTCCGTTTATTATGGGCGATGGTGCAACATCTAAAAGTGTTGCGCTTGCACTAGATAAACTGGGATTTAAAAAACCAATATTTGTTTCAAAATTTCCAAGAGGATACAATAAGATTGATTATTTAATGTTTTCATATATTATGCCAAGAATTGTAATAAATACAACACCTGTTGGGATATACGGAGATAATACTACTTTAATTAAAAAAGATAGTTTATCGGAGTGTATATATTTTTATGATTGCATAAACGAACCACTTATTACAAGTCATTTAAGGCTTGTTAAAAATGGTAAAAATGGTCTTGGAATGTTAATTTATCAAGGTTTATATGCAATTAAAGAGATATTTGGTATAGATTTTGATATTGATGATATTTTTAAAAAAATATATGAGGAAATGAAAAATGATTAAATTAAACACAAAAAATTATAGAGTTTTAATTTTAGGCGAGTCTCATTCTAAGGATATGTTTTTAAAAATAAAAGGGATAAAAAAAGGAGTAAAAGTTGATCCTTTTTTAATTGAGAATGAAATTCAAAGAAGAAAACCTAAAAAAGAGTATGAATCCAAAAGAAGAGATATGGATTTATCAAGTATAATAAGTGGAGTTAAAAATAATAAATTTAGTAAAAAAGTATTAAAAGTCAAGTTTATAAATGATTTTATATCTTTAAAAAATTATGAAGTATTTGAAAAAATACCAAGACCAGGACATGCTGATTTTGCAAGATTAAAAAAATATGGTTCTCTTAGTAAAAAAAATACCGATATCTACTCAGGTAGACTTACTCTTCCGATAGTTTATGCAGGTGCTGTTGCAAAGATGCATTTAGAAAATATTTCATTTACTAGCAAGATAGTAAATGTTGGGGGATCAAGTAATGAATTAGAATTTGAAAAAATAAAAATGGATGCATTAAATAATTTAGATAGCATAGGTGCTATTTTAAAAATTAGAATTAAAAATGTTCCTATTGGCTTAGGGGATTTATCATATTTTCCGACTGATAGTCTTCTTTCTTCTTTACTTTTTAGAATTCCGGGGGTAAAAGGTGTTTCATTTGGTATAGGATTTGATGGAGTGAAAATGAGTGGTAGCGAATTTAACGATATAATAGTTGATGAAAATGGGAAGACACTATCTAATAATTCGGGTGGTATTACATCTGGTTTAACAAATGGTAATGATATTTTAGTAAATATATTTTTAAGACCTGCTTCAAGTATTAAAAAAGGTCAAAAAACTTTTAATTTAGAATTAAATAAAATGGATCAGTTAAATATAAAAGGCTCCCATGATTGCTTTTATCAAGAAAGAGCAATTGTTGTTTGCGAGAGTATGCTAGCCATTGGGTTATATGATTTAATTTTACAAAATAGGTGATAGTATGAGTGAAAAAATTAAAATTGCAATCGATATATTAGGTGGAGATAATGCTCCTGGTATAGTATTAGAAGGAATTAAGTTATTTTTAAAAGAAAATAAAAACACAACTATTTATGCTTATGGTCCTAGAAAAATAATAGAAGATTTCATTAAAAAGGAAAAGCTTGATAACATAGTTGTTGTTGATTCTTTTGAAAAACTTGATATGGGAGTAAAGGATGTTTCCATTTTAATTAGAAAAGAAAATAATGATATTCCTCTTTTTAAAGCAATGAAGGATATCTCTGAATATGATGCCTTAGTTTCAGCAGGTGCAACACAGGCAATTGTAGCAGGTTCACAACTTATCGTAGGAAGAATTAAATCAATTCGAAAAGTAGCACTTGCTCCAATTATTTTAAATTTTAATGGTGTTAAAAAAATAGTTTTTGATGTTGGTGCAAATCCTATGATTTTACCTGAGCAGTTATTTTCTCTTGCAAAAATAGGAGTTGAATATGCTAAGGAACTTTTTTTAGAAAATAATCCATCTATTGGTCTTTTAAATATTGGTGTTGAAGATGGAAAAGGAAGAGATTTTGAAAGACAAATGGATGAATTTTTAAAAGAGAGCGATCTTAATTATGTTGGTTTTATTGAGGCAAATGAGGCCTTTAATAAAGATGTAAAAATAATATTAACGCAAGGCTTTGAAGGAAATATTTTTATAAAATCTATGGAGGCAATTTATAAAGGAATTAAAGATGTTTTTAAAGATGGTATGAAAAAAAGTTTTAAGGCAAAATTAGGTCTACTATTTTTAAAAAATAACATCTTAAAAAAACTAGGAAAAGCATCTCCTAAAAATGTTGGTGGTGCACTTGTTTTAGGATGTAAAAAAATTGTTGTAAAAGCACATGGCTCAAGCGATGGCAAAGCAATGAAAAATGCAATTGATTTAGCCTATATGCTAGCAAAAGGAAAAGTGATGGATAAGTTAAATGAAAGATATAACTGAGCTATTAAAAAAAATAAATATTAAACCTAATAACCTAGATTATTATTTTCTAGCAATGACACATTCATCATATGCAAATGAAAATAATCTTAAATCTAATGAAAGATTAGAATTTCTAGGAGATGCAATATTAGAGCATTTAATGAGTGAATACCTTTTTAATAATTTGCCAGATAAAGCAGAAGGTGAGCTTACCAAAATAAGATCACAAAGAGTATGTGAAGAGGCTCTTTTTGCATATGCAGGGTATATAGATTTAAAAGATTATTTAATGCTTGGTAAAGGTGAGATAATAAAAGGCGCAACCGCATCACTTATAGCTGATAGTTTTGAGGCATTAATTGGAGCAATTTATCTTGATCAAGGTTTTTTTAAAGTTAAGGATTTTTTTAATCACTTTATAATAAATCATATAAATGATACAATTAAGTTGATAGATTATAAAACAATTCTTCAAGAAAAATATGCAAGTAAGAAAAAAGTTGAATATAGACTAGTTAAAGAAAGTGGACCAGCCCATAGAAAAGAATTTATTTCATCTTGCCTAATAGATAATAAAGTATATGGGATAGGATATGGAAAAAGTAAAAAAGAATCAGAGCAAAATGCTGCTAAAATTGCATATAATTATAAGGAGTAGAAATGATTATACAAAGACTGTTTAAAAAATATCAAATTCCAATTGATAATATTATTTTTAAAGAATATAAAAGACTATCTTTATCACAAGATGAGGCTTGGGTTTTAATTGAGCTTTTAAAAGCAAGTATCACTAAAGAGGGTTTTAAAAAAATAAAATTAGTCGAGCAAAGCGAATTTAGCGAAGAAAAAATAGATAAAATATTACAATCACTTTTAAAAAAAGGTTTTATAGCATTAAAACTTGTAAGCGATAATAAAGGTAAGCAAAAAGAAGTAATGGATTTTGAACATACATTTTTAAAAATAGAAAATCTCCTTATAAAAGATTGCAAGGAAGAAGATTTAAAAATAAATAAAAATAATATAGAAGATGTTGTAAAAAGACTAGAAGCAGTTTTTCAAAAAACTTTAACATCTGTTGAACTTGAAATTATTAAATCTTGGTATGGTGAGAAAAAATATAACCAAAGTGATATTATTCAAATGATTGAAATAGTATCTAAAAGAACAAACCCTAATATATATAAGATAGATAAAGAACTAAGTCTACTAGAAAATAATTTTGAAATTCCTAAGGTAGATAAAAAAACAGAAGAAGAAATTTTAAAAATATTTAATGCTATTAAAAGATGATATCTCCTAGCAAAATATTTAATGAACTATTAAAACTATATCCTAATGCTAAGACAATGCTAAATTATAAAAATGAATATGAATTTTTAATTGCTGTTGTCTTATCTGCTCAAACAACCGATAATATGGTAAATAAAGTGTCGCCGACACTTTTTTTAAACTATCCTAATTTTTATATTCTAAGCAATGCAAATATTTTAGATGTTGAAAGAATAATTAGGCCTATTGGTCTTTATAAAAATAAGGCTAAAAATATAATAGAACTATCTAAAATTATTCATAATAAATATATGGATAAAATCCCAGATAATGAAAAAGAACTTCTAAGCCTTCCTGGTGTAGGTATAAAGGTATGTAATGTTATACTTGCTAATTTATTTAAACAAAATGTTCTAGCAATTGATACTCATATTAAAAGAATTATTCTAAGGCTAGATTTATCAAGTAGCCTAAATATAAATAAAATGATTAGTGAAGTTTCTGCATATTTTAAAGGATATAATCTATGTAAACTTCATCATTTAATGATTTATTTTGGAAGAAATATCTGTAAAGCCAAAAAGCCAGATTGTAAAATATGTCCTTTTAAAACTCTTTGTAAAAATAGAATTTTATAAAATTATTTCAAAATACTAGTTTAACTGGCATATTTTAAAATATTTTATAAAATTTAAAAATTATATACCTTTTTTTATTTTTTAAAAATTATTATCATAATTAAAGGTGGATATATGCAATTTGATATAAACAGTTTATTAAATTATGATATAGAAAAATCAAAAGAAATTGGCGATAATCTTTTAATAAGCCAAATATTAAAAGAAAAAAGGATTAATTTATCACTTACCCTAAAAGAATCAAGTGATGGCATTTGCTCACTTTCATATCTTTCTAAAATTGAGCAAAGAAAGATAAAACCTAAAAAAGATGTAGTAAATGATTTAGTTAAAAAATATAATATAGTTGATGATGAAATATATTTTAAAACTGATAAATATAACCAAATACTTGAAAAAAGTATAAAAGATTATTTAAACACAAATATTTTGCTTAACTACTACAATGTAGTTTTTAAAGAAAATAACTATAAAGCAAGTTTAATAAAATTTGCCTATTATATTTCTAATTTAAAACTTGATAAGGCATATAGTTTATATAATGAGCTTATAAAAATTTATACATTATTTAATTTAAAAGAATTTATATATTTTGCATATTTTTTATCAGATTTACTTTATAAAGATAATAAAAACTTTTTAGCTTATAAACTTTTAGATAAAATTAAATACTACCATGTATTTGATGAGCTAAGTATTTTAATTGATAAATTATATATTAAAACTACCTTTAAAATTCATCGTGACAATGATATAAAAACAACAATCACAAACTTTAAGGAGCAATTAGCATTTTATAATTTATATGATTATATTAAAGAATTTGATTTTATCTCATTAAGATATTCTATATTTAAAAATGATAATAAAACAAATCTTAGAAATATAAATTCTCGTCTTGGTATAAATAAATATGAAAAAGCAATACTTGAATCATTTTGTTTTTATAGAGAAAAGAACTATGAAAAAGCCTTGAAGGTATTTTCAATAGTTAAAAATTTTGATGATACTACATTTTTATATTATGCAGCCTTACATGACTTAGTAGGAGATAGTAAAAGAGCATTGGAGTTTTTAAAAAATCATACTGGAAATTTAAATACATTATCAAATGATTTAATAAACTTTTTAACTGCCAAAGAAAGTCTTAATCCAAAAGATTTTTTTAATTATGTTATAAAAAGATATTTTAAAAATATGGAAGTTGAAAACTATTACTATGTTGATTATATTTTAAACTCAACTAAAATATATTTTCAAAAATTAAAATATTATAAAGATATTTATCTATTATATGATGAATTTGAGAAATTCAAAATATATCTTTTATATTCTTAAAAAGTAAATTTCATTTTTTCATCTATTATTTTTATGAGGTGAAAAAATGAAAATTTTAAAGTTAGTATTTGGCTTAATGAGGGCTTTGTTTAGTTTTGTATGGAAGAATACAGAAGTTGAGGTTCCTCTTGGCGAAAATATAAACAATTATTCTACAAAACCATATGTAGAGGTATATGACTATAATTTAAAAGTAGCTGAAAAAAACGATAACATAGACTATTCAATTACAAGCAATTATGCTACTTTTAATGAAATAAATACTCAAAACATAGGTAGTTATTATGTCGAATATGTCGCTACATATAATAAGAGTTCTGAACATCAATCGACTTGTAAGATAGTATTTAGAATTGTTGATAAAATTCCCCCAACTTTTAATGTAAAAGGAGATTTTAAATATGATGTTGGAAGAAAAATAAGCGCAAAAGAAATGATATTGAGACATTTCATTCCTCATGATAATTATGGAAAAATTAGAAATATAGAAAAAGAAGATGAAACAGTAGAATATAGCAGACTGCTTTATGAAGAAATTTTATATTATGATAATATTAATTTTAATGAAATAGGAAAATATAAAATAACTTATAAGTTATCGGATTATTCAGGAAATGTAACATATTATGATCAGATAGTTGATATAGTAGATAGAATCCCACCCACGATCACTAAAATTAAAGGCCTTAGGCTTTTAATGAAGACTAAATTTAATTGGGAGAATTTTATTAAGGTATCTGATAATTATGATAAATTTATTCAAGATGTTAATTATGAAATTTTTGGGGATACATCAGTTCCTGGCAAGTATAAAATAACAATAACTGCTAAGGATTCATCAGGCAATACTACAACATATAATGATATCCTAGTTGTAGGTGCAAATCCACCATCGCTTGTGCTTGATACAGATATTATATTATCTGTTAACGATATTAAATATATGGATAAGTTAAAAGATGCTGTTATTAGAATAGATCATTATTCAAATAATTACACTATATCTGATGTAAAAATAACTCCCAATATCATTATTTCAAAAATTGGTAAATATAGTGTTAAATATGAAATAATAGATAAAGACGATAAATCAGTTTTAGATACAAAAGAAATTTTTGTCTATGTTAAGGATTTGGAAGAGCCAATCGTAAGATTTAAAAAACCATTTGAGCTACCATTAAATAGTGAAAAGCTTGATATTTTTGATTTTTTTGAAATATCTGATAATTATGATAAATTAAGCGATTTAAAAATAAGCCAAATAAATAAATCAGATTATAACTTAAATAAAATAGGACGTTATTTTGTAAGATTTAGTGTATCTGATAAATCCGGTAATGTTAGAATTGTTAATGAAATGCTTAGAGTTAAAGATGTAATAAATCCAACAATGGAACTAGTAAAAGATTTAAAACTTGAGTATATGTCAAAATTTGATCTTAGAAGTTTTTTTAAATTAAGTGATGATGTTGATAAGGAAGAAGAGTTAATGTTTAATTATCAAATAGAAGATGGCTTTATTAAAAAATTAGGTAAATATAAACTTATAGCATCAGTAGCGGATAGATCATATAATGTGAATATGAAAATATATGAGCTTGAAGTAGTAGATACAAAACCACCTCAAATAGAGTTAAGATATGAAACATTTAACTACTATATTGGTAGCAAAGAACCAAACTTTTATGATAATATTGAAAAAGTATATGATAATGAAACTAATTTAACGATTAGAAATGTGAAAATAGTAAAAAACTTTGATTTAAATAAGCCTGGTAAATATGAACTATTTTATAAAGTACTAGATAACTCTAAGAATATGGGAACTGCTAGAATGATAGTATATTCAGATTTTAAAATATTTCCTAAGCTCGAACTTCCAGCACTAACAATTGATAGAAAAGATAGATTAGATCAAGATATTTTAATGCAAGGAATTAATCCTGAAAGTATAAAAGATTATAAAGTTCAAATATTAAGTGATATTCCAAGAGATTTAGAGGCAGGAAAATATATAATAAAATATCGCTTAATAAATAAAAGAGGTTATACTAATGATTATGAAAGAGAACTTATAATTGTTGAAAATAAGAAAAAAAGAAATATTTATATAGCAATTTCTGTTATGAGCATTCTTTCATTTTCTGCAATACTAACACTATTTTTACTTTTTAAAAAAAGGTCAAAAAATAAAGAAAATTATACATTATAAACTTAATTAAAAAGATTGACAAAATAAATATATTTATATATAATATTTTATATTTTATAAATAAATAAAAAGGAGATTTTAAATATGGCAAAAGCATTAGTTGTTTACTACAGCGGAACAGGTAATACTGAACTTATGGCTGAAAAAGTAGCTGAGGGATTAAAAAATGGTGGAGCATCAGTTGATGTAAAACATGTTTCAGAAGCTAGTTCAGACGAGGTTAAAGATTATGATTTAGTAGCATTTGGTTGTCCTTCAATGGGTGAAGAGGTATTAGAAGAAGAGCAATTTGAACCATTCTTTGCAGATTGCGAAGGATTTTTAAATGGTAAAAAAATTGGCTTATTTGGTTCATACGGTTGGGGCGATGGTGAATGGATGAGAAACTGGGTTGCTCGTGCAAATGATTGTGGAGCTAAGGTTTTAGAAGAGGGCGTTATTGCTCATGAAACTCCAGATGATGATGCACAAGATGCTTGTGTAAAATATGGTGAAAAACTAGCTAAATTTTAATAAATGTCTGTTTTAGGAATTAAAAGTGAATATAGTTTCCTAAATTCATTTTTAAAATTAGATGAGATAATAAAATATTCTAATGAAAAACATTACTCATTCATCGCTATAAGCGATGTGGGTAATGTTTTTTGCATTTACAAATTATTTAAATTAGCAAAAGAAAATAATATAAAACCAATAATTGGTTGTGAGTTAAATGTTAGGGTATCAAAAGAAATAATATCATCTTTTTGTTTTTACCCTAAAAATGAAAATGGTTATTTAAATTTGTTAACTCTTTTAAAAATAAATAATTTCGATAAAGAAGAAATAAAAATTGAAGAATTAAAAAAATATTGCAAGGATATATTTGTAGTATCAAGTGGCATTTCATCATATGTTTATAAAAATTTTCCAAGTATTGATATAACAAATTATGATAAAAAAAGAGATGACATAAATTATTTAAACTATATTGATACTTTAAATATTTTTAAAAAAGAGATACCTAATTTTTATATTGGTATGTCATATGATACATTTGAGGCTAAAACATATCTTAATGATGTTTTATATAAAATTGTAAAAGATATCAATATTCCACTTTTGCCATTTCATACTACCTGTTATATAAATAGTAGTGATAATAGAGATTTTAATGATTTTATAAAAATTTCTAATATTAAAAATAATATAAGTGAGACTACTGATTTTTCGTTTTGGGATATTGAAAAAATCAAATCAGAGTTTACATATAAAGAATTGTTTGATAATTTAGATAATTTTATAAATAGTATTAGTTTTGAGTTTAAAATATTTAGTAATGAAATATTTAAAATAGTTGAAAATCCTAAATTAAAATTATATGACGAATGTTTTAAAAGATTAAAAGAACTAAATTTATCTGATAATAAGATTTATCTTGAAAGGCTTGATTATGAACTTGGAGTAGTAGATAAGATGGGATTTTCAAATTATTTTTTAATTGTTTGGGACCTTGTTAATTATGCCAAAAAAAACGATATATTAGTTGGGTTTGGAAGAGGTTCATCGGCTGCATCTTTGGTTGCTTATTTATTAAATATTACAGAAATAGATCCAATAAAATATGAGCTATATTTTGAGAGATTTTTAAATATTTCAAGATGGCAAATGCCTGATATAGATATAGATTTTCCAGATGATAAAAGAGAAGATGTAATATCTTATTTAAAGAATAAATATGGATTATCTCATATAGCATTTATTACTACTTTTGATTGCTTTGGTAAAAAAAGTGCAATAAGAGATATTACAAAAATTAAAGAATATAATAAAAAAATAAATAAAGAAAATCCAATATACCAAAATATGAATATAGAACTTGATTCTTTAAATCTTTCAAAAAAAATAGAAGGATTGCCAAGACATATTGGAACACATCCTGCTGGTATTTTATTTTTTAAAGATGAAGTAGATAAGATATTTCCTGTTAGGAAAAATCAACTTGGATACTACCAAGTAGATTTTGAAATGAGTGAAATAGAGGAGTTTAAGCTTTTAAAAACTGATTTGCTCGCTTTAAGAAATTTAAAAATTATGTCTGATTGTATAAAACTAATTAAAATAAGAAATCCCAAATTTAATATAAAAGAAATTTCATTAGATGATATAAAAACTTATGATATTTTAAATAAATTAGAAACAGATAATATCTTTCAACTTGAATCAAGCGGAATGAGAGATGTTATTTATAAATTAAAACCTAAGTATTTTACTGACATTATAAATCTTATCGCAATCTATCGTCCTGGTCCGCTTAAAATAATTAATGAATTCATACAAAGAAAAAATGGTAAAAAATATGAGATAATAGATGACAGTATTAAAGATATAATAAAACCAACATATGGTTTTATTATATTCCAAGAGCAAATAATGCAAATTGCAAAAACTTATGCAAATTATAGTATGTCAGAGGCTGATATTTTAAGACGTGGAATAAGTAAAAAGGATGAAAAAATACTTTTAGAAAATAAAAATAAATTTATCAAAAAAGCTATTTTAAATGGTAAAGATGAAAAAACTTCCGCAAAAATTTATTCATATATTTTAGAATTTTCAGATTATGGATTTAATAAGGCTCATTCAGTCTCATATGCGACCATGACATATAAAATGGCATATTTAAAAGCAAATTATTTTTTAGAGTTTGCAATATCTATTTTAAATAATACAATAGGAGATATAAAAATAACATTAAAATATTTAAATATCTTAGAAGACTTAGGATATAAAATAATGCCTCCAATTATAAATAAAGCAGAAGATAAATACTATTTTTCTGATAATTTTATATACTTGCCAATTCAAATAGTAAAAGGTATATCAGATGATGTTGCTAAAAGTATTATAAAAAAAAGAAGCGAAAAAGAGTTTGAAAATCTTAAAGATTTTATAAAAAGAACCAAAGACAACTTATCGGATAGCCAAGTAAAATCTCTTATTTTTGCATCTTGCTTTGATGATTTTTTAAAGAATAAAAAAGCATTAGTAAATAAATTAGAAAATAATTATTTTGATGAACTTATAGAAGTTAAAGAAGAAGAAAACAAAGATTACTGCTTTAATGATTTAGTTGAATATGAGATGAAATCTTATGGCTTTAACTTTTTTTATAATCCTATAAGTATAATAAAAAAAATATCTAAAACTATGAATGTGTCATATTTTTCAAAAGATGACATTGTTAAATCGGGAACATATATTGCAAGAATTGATTCTTATGAGGTAAAAAAATATAACAAAAATGGAATTACAAATAAATATTTAAAAGCTGTATTAACTGATGATAAAATAAAACTAGATGCAGCATGCTTTATTGATAAATTAGTTTCTAGCAAAGATATATTTATAAACGATAATATATGCAAGGTAAATATAGTAAAAAGTATTTATAATGGGAAAGATTCATATATAATTAAAAACATTGAAGTTATAAATAGCACTAAAAAATGCTAAAAACAGCCTTATTGAAAAAATATATATAAAATAGTGGTATAATTAAAAAATGTAGGTGATAAATATGAGTAGAGGTAAAAGATTTTTCTTAATATTATTTATACAAATAATTGTAATAGCAGGTTTATTTACTTTAATGTTATTTGATCATAGTATCATTTTAAAAAATCATGAAGGTAAATTAGTATTAGTTCAAAAACAGGTTAAATTTAACGATATCAAGGATAAAGTAACAACTAAAACAATAGAAAAAGATAAAGACAATAAAGAAAAAGAATATTATTTATTAGATAAAAAGAAAGTTTATGAATTTTTTAAAAGCGAAAATAAAAAAGTAGTATTTCGTCGTGGTGTAATGCTTAATGATCGTAGAAGATTGAAACTAATTGTTGCAGGTGATAAAAAAGCAACTATTTATGATTTTGGTGATTATGATTCAGAAAAAGACAAGTTAGCATTAGCAAACGCACTTTCAAGTTATAAAGATGATGAGGGAACAAAATTTATTAGCAACTCTTGGAATATTGAGGCTAAAATGCCACTTATAGGATATATTGTAATTGCTGGTTTTCTATTTTTATTTTTAGGATTTTTTATCTTCTATCCAAAACCATTAGAAAGAAAGTTTAAAAATTATAATAAGAAAAAAGAAAAGGAAAGAAGAAAGAAAGAATTAAAAGAGATAAAAGAAAAAAAGAAAAATCCAGATTTATCAAGTGAGCCATATGTAGAACAACCATATATACAATACTAATTATAGCAATGGATCAATATCTAAATTTAAGATATTGGTCCTTTTATTTTTATATTTTCTTATTTAAAATTTATATAAACTTTATAGTTTTTAAAATTTATAAAATATGTTGCTAGTATAATATTTATGGTGATATAGATGGCTACTTTTAAGCTTGATAAAGAAAAACTAAAAGAGTTTAAATTAAAAATTAAAGAACATAAGCAAAAACCAGGACCACTAATGCCTATTCTTCATGATGCCCAAGAAATATTTGGTTGCATTCCGCTTGAAGTTCAAAAAGTAATTAGTAAGGAACTTAATGTTCCAGTTGCTAAGATAAATGGAGTTGTTACTTTTTATGCTAGATTTTCTCTTGAACCAAAGGGAAAACATGTTGTAGGTGTTTGCCTTGGAACTGCATGTTATGTTCGTGGTAGCAATCTTGTTTTAGAAGAGATGAAAAAACTTCTAGGTATTGAGGTTGGTGAAACAAGTTCTGATGGATTATTTACTCTTGAAGCAACAAGGTGTGTTGGAGCATGTGGTCTTGCCCCAGTTATGACGATAGGTAGTGAGGTTCACGGTTCATCGACTCCAAAAACTGCCAGAGAAGCATTGGAAAAGGTGATTGAAAATGAAAAAAACAATTGATGATTTAAAAAATATAAGATCACAAAAAAAAGCCATTCTACATATGAGAGAGAAAAAAAATGGTTATCTTTTAAAGGTATGTATGGGAGAGGCTGGAATTTCTTCTGGTGCTAAGGAAATAATAAAAGAAATTCAAAATCTGGATAATGATTTACAAAGTGATGTAACAATTACTCAAAAAGAAGAAAATAAAGATGAGAATTTAAAAAATCCCATTATAGAAGTTATAGATAATAGCGGTATAAGATATATCTATGATGATATAACAAAAGAAAAGGCAATTATAATTTTTAAAGAACATGCTATAAATCATAAAGTGGTGGATCAATATTTAAAACAAAAAATAGATCCAGAACAACAAGCAAAGTAAGGAGGTAAATATGCCAATAATACAACAAGTAGTTATATGTGGTGGTACTGGCTGTATGTCAGGACATAGCTCCCTTATTAAAGATGAATTTTTAAAACAAATTGAAAATTATAATATTAAAGATGATGTTAAAGTATTTATGAGTGGATGCTTTGGACTTTGTGAAAAAGGACCAGTAGTTATAGTTTATCCTGATCAAATATTTTATGAAAAAATGAAAGTCCAAGATGTTGAAAGTATTGTAAGAGATCATTTAGTAAATGGTAAAATAGTTCAAAGAAAAATCTACAAAGAAAAAAGCCAAGATCAAAAAGTAGCAATTCCTAAGACATTCCAAGAGATGGCATTTTATGCATCACAACAAAGAGTTGCATTAAGAAATTGTGGATTTATTGATCCTGAGGTTATAGATGAATATATTGGTAGAGAAGGATATTTCGCACTTGCCAAAGTTCTTGGTGAAATGACACCAGATGAAGTTATTAAAGAAGTAAAAGACTCTGGATTAAGAGGTCGTGGTGGTGGTGGATTTCCTACTGGTTTAAAATGGGAGTTTACGGCCAAAAACAGAGGCGGTCAAAGTTATATTATATGTAATGCTGATGAAGGAGATCCAGGAGCTTTTATGGATCGTTCTATTTTAGAAGGAGATCCTAATAGCGTAATTGAGGCTATGGCAATTGGTGGTTATGCAATTGGTGCAAGCCAAGGATATGTATATATTAGAGCAGAATATCCACTTGCTGTGCAAAGACTTCAAAAAGCAATCGATAGTGCATATGCATATGGATTTTTAGGAAAAAATATTATGGGATCAGATTTTTCATTTGATCTTGAGGTAAGACTTGGCGCTGGTGCTTTCGTCTGCGGTGAGGAAACAGCCCTTATGGCATCTATTGAAGGTGGTAGAGGTATGCCTAGAAATAAACCACCATTTCCAGCAGTAAGTGGACTTTTTGGTCGTCCTACTGTTATAAATAATGTTGAAACATATGCAAATATTCCAGTGATTATAAATAAAGGTGCAAAATGGTTTAGGCAAATTGGTACTGAAAAATCTGCAGGAACAAAAGTATTTGCACTTGGTGGAAAAATAAACAATACTGGTTTAATAGAAGTTCCAATGGGAACAACACTTAGACAAGTTATCTATGATATAGGTGGTGGAATTCCAAAAGGAAGAAAATTTAAAGCAGTTCAAACAGGTGGTCCTAGTGGTGGGTGTTTAACTGAAAAAGATCTTGATACTCCAATTGAATTTGAATCACTTCTTGAAAAAGGTTCAATGATGGGCTCGGGCGGTATGATTGTAATGGACCAAGATAATTGTATGGTGGATGTTGCAAGATTTTATATGGAATTTATTGTAGATGAATCATGCGGAAAATGTACACCATGTCGTGATGGAACAAAAAGAATGCTTGAAATACTTGAAAAAATAATTGCTGGAAAAGGCGAGATGAAAGACCTTGAAGATTTAAAAGAACTTGGTCATATGACTAAGGATAATTCATTATGTGGTCTTGGTCAAACTGCTGCAAATCCAGTTTTATCAACACTTGAAAATTTTTACGATGAATATCTTGCGCACGTAAAGGATAAAAAATGTCCAGCAGGAGTTTGTAAAGAATTAGTTGAAATTTTTATTACTGATAAATGTATTGGTTGTGGATTATGTAAAAAACATTGTCCTGTATCATGTATTACAGGCTCGCCAAAAACACTTCACGTAATTGATCCAAAAGTTTGTATTAAATGTAATGCATGTAAGATTAGCTGTCCTGTTCAGGCAATTATAAATAGATAGGTGATAATATGGCAGAAAAAATGGTAAATGTAAAAATAAATGGCATTGACGTAAAAGTTCCTGCTAATTATACTATTATGCAAGCAGCAGATAAGCTTGGTATTTATATTCCTAGAATATGTTTTCTAAAAGATATTTCAGAAACATCAGCTTGTCGTCTTTGTGTTGTTGAAATTGAAGGATTAAGGACATTAAAAAATTCGTGTACTGTTAAAGTATCTGAGGGAATGGTTGTAAAAACAAATACTGATAGAGTAAGAAGTTCAGTAGTTAAGAATTTACAACTTTTAGCAGGTAATCATAGGTTTGAATGCTGGAACTGCCCAAGAGAGCATAATTGTGAATTTCTAGAATTATTAAGAAAATATAACATAGATAATGTTATTGGGGAAAATCCAACATTTGGTAAAAAAATAGCATATACAAATATATCAACATCTCTTTGTATTGATACATCAAAATGTATTTTATGCGGTAGATGTGTGTCTGCTTGTGAAAAGCTTGCAGGAACTGGAGTTTTAAATTTTAACAATCGTGGATTTGCAACTTATGTTGCGCCTGCTAATAATAAATTAATTGAAGAGGCTGGATGTATATTTTGTGGTAAATGTATTCAAGCCTGTCCTGTTGGGGCATTACATGTGAAAGATGATCTTCAAAAATTAGAAGAAATGCTTCAAAATAAAGGTGATAATAAAATTGTTGTAGCAATTGCCCCTGCTGTAAGAGCGTCATTAGGCGAAGAGTTTGGTTTAAAAATTGGTACTAATGTAGAGGGTAAAATTTATGAAGCACTAAGATTATTAGGCTTTGACGATATAACAGATATTAATTTTGGTGCAGATTTAACTATTATGGAAGAAGCATCTGAATTTATTGAAAGATTTAAAAAGTTTAAAAAAGGCGAAGAAGTCGTTCTTCCAATGTTTACATCATGTTCTCCTGGTTGGATTAGATATATTGAAAGATACTATCCTGAGTATATTCCTAATTTATCATCTTGTAAATCGCCTCAACAAATGCATGGTGCAGCGTTAAAATACTTCTATGAAAAAGAGCAAGGAATAAAAAGAGAAAATATTAAAGTTGTAACTGTTATGCCATGTATTGCTAAAAAATATGAGGCAAATCGTCCTGAGATGGAAGTTGATGGCGTAAGGGATATCGATTTAGTTATAACTACAACAGAGCTTGCAAGAATGATTAAAAATCATGGAATTGATTTTGTTAATCTTAAAAATTATAAACCACAATCACCACTTGCTAAATTTACAGGTGCTGGTGCAATATTTGGTGCAACAGGTGGAGTAATGGAGGCCGCTTTAAGAACTGCTAAGTTCTTCTTAGAAAAAGAAGACGCTCACACAATAGATATTCCAAGCGTTAGAGGTGTGGAGGATATTAAGGAGGCAACAGTTGTTGTAAATGGTGAGGAATGCCTAGTTGCAGTTGTTCACGGTGGTGTAAACTTCCCTGAAATGTTTAGAAGAATTAAAGAATCTAAAAAACCTTATTTATTTGTTGAGTTTATGGGTTGTACTGGTGGATGTGTTAATGGTGGAGGTCAACCAATTGTTAATGCAAGAATAAGAGAAAAAATAGATGTTAGAAAAGAAAGAGCCAAGGCACTATATGCTGAAGATAAAAAACTACCTCTTAGAAGATCTCATGAAAATCCGAGCATAAAATATTTATATGAAAAATATTTTAATGGTGCAAAGGGTAAACATCTTACACACGAACTTTTACACACAACATATACTAAAAAACAAGTTTATTAAGATTATAAATTTTAAAGTTAAAAAGG
>CAUTNH010000018.1:0-16857 GCA_963540225.1 uncultured Acholeplasmataceae bacterium
AGCTTAAAAATAAGCGCTTTAAACGGTGAAGTTAAAAAAAATATTAAACTTTTAATAGGAACAAAAGATATATTTTTATTTACTATTTCATCTCCTGAGGTAATTATTCTTGATATAGATAACGAGGAAAGCCCAGTTTCTTTTGATAAGTTTTATTTTGATATATATGATATTTCAAAACTAAAATCAGATTATAATAACACATCTATTTTATATCTTGGTGCATATCCTTCTGTTAATATAAGATATGATTTAAAAAGTGATAATATTTATAGGCTTGATAAAAATAACAACAAAAATATTATTCTCTCAAGCATAAGAGAAGATTTAATTAGTCAAAACTTTAACTATTTAAGTAAGGTTAGTTATGATTTAATTTTAAATAATTTAGAAAATAAAAAAAAGGCTATTATAATTAATTCAAGAAAATCAGATAGTCTTTATTTATTTTGCAAGAATTGTTTTAAAATAATCTTATGTCCAAAATGCTCTCATGCTATGAAGTATTATTCTATAGATGATAAACTAATATGCCCATATTGCCTAAATGAAGAGCCAAAGATAAAATCATGCCCTAATTGCTCCAAAAATATGATCTTATATATGGGATATGGTATTGAAAAAACTTTAAAAGATATTAAAAAGTATTTTAAAAACTATAATATATTATATCTTCCAAGCCCAGATTATAAAAAAATTGCAGATATTAGTTTAAAAGAATATGATATTTTAATCTCAACAAGAGCAATTTTAAAATCAACAAATATCCCAGACGATGCTTTAATTATTTTTTTAAATACTGATCTTGATCTAAAACTGCCACTTTATAACTCTTATGAGATAGTTTATAAATATTTAAAAAATGCATCATCTAAGACAAAAAATAATGTGGTTGTTCAAACATCATTAGATGATAATTTTGTTTTAAATAATTGCAACCTAGATTATGATATTATTTATAATTATTTATTAAATGAAAGAAAACTTTTAAACAATCCCCCATTTTCTAATATTTATGATATATTAGTTTTATCAAATATAGGATATTTAAAAACATATCAAAAGGCATTTGATTTAAAAAATAGCCTATCATCTAGACTGGGATATAACATTTTAGGACCAACAGATGCAAGATATTATAAAGATAAAAATAGTGATTATATTTTTAGATTGACTATTAAAGATAAAAATATAAACTTTGATTTAGTATATGATATATTAAAAAATTTAAAAGAAAAAAATATTAGATATAAAATATTTAAATATCCGAAAGTTATTTAGGAGGAATTATGAAAATTGTATTTATGGGAACACCTAATTTTTCAAAAGAAATACTTGAAAGACTTGTAATTGATAATTTTAATGTTGCTCTTGTAATAACAAAACCAGATCAAAAAATAGGACGAAAACAAGTTCTAACGCCATCAATAGTAAAAGATTTTTCTTTAAAAAATAATATATTATGTCTTAGCCCTGAAAATTTAAAAGATGTATTTAATGATATTGACATAATAAATCCCGACATAATAATAACAGCAGCCTATGGGAAAATGATACCAGATTATATTTTAAATAAATATCATGTTATAAATGTTCACGCCTCACTTCTTCCAAAATACCGTGGTGGTGCACCTATTGAGCATTGTATGATGAACTTTGAAAAATATAGCGGAATTACCATTATGAGGCTTGTTAAAAAAATGGATGCAGGCCCTATTTATTTATCAGAAAAGCTTTTAATAAACTATAATGAAAATAAAACGGTTTTAACAAAAAGACTTGCAATTTTAGGTTATGATTTATTAAAAAAATACTTATTAAATATTAAAAAATATAAAGAAGTAGCACAAGATGAAAATTATGCAAGTTATGCTTATAATATAAAATTTGAAGATCAAATTATTAAATTTAATAAATCAGCTGATTTAGTAAATGCAAAAATTTTAGCACTTAATGATACGCCTGGGGCAATATTTTATCTAAATAAAGTGCTAATTAAAATAAAACAGGCTAAAAAATGTGATATAATAAATAAAGAAAAACCTGGAATTATAAAACTTATAAACCGTAGGCTTTTAATAGGATGTAGTGATTATTTTATTGAGATTTTAAAAATCCAAGAAGCAGGTAAAAAAGAAATGGATGTAAAATCATATTTAAATGGTCAAAAACTTTTTCAAAATAATGATTATATTAAGGAGTGATAAAATGAAAAGAAATCCTAAAAATGCAAAAATTCTTTATACAAGAGAAGAAATGTTTAAACTTAATGTTAAAGCACTTGAAAAAAGAGGTGTGTCTCTTAATCAAATAGCAGATATTACATATGCTCAACAATCTAAATATATCTCAGGAGTTCCATATGATGTATGTGTTGAATCTGTTGAGAAAGTTCTATCATATAGAGATGTTTTCCACTATGTTCAACTTTCAGTTGAAATAGATAGACTAGCAGAAGAGAGAAAACTTTCACAACCAATACAAGATATAATTGAATATGATCTAGGCTTGTTTGGTGTTGATGAGGTAATGGGTCTTGATATTGCCGGAATGTTTGGAACAATAGGACAGACTAATTTTGGTGATATCGACGTTAATAAAATTGGTGTTGTTAAAACGTTAAATGAAGCAGGTAAAGAAGAAGGAATATGCCATACATTCTTAGATGATATTGTAGGTGCTATTGCTGCTGCTGCATCAACTAGGGTTGCTCAGGTTATGAATGAGGGAATTGCTGGAGATAGTAAAATAAAGAGCAAAACCTTATTTGATGATGCTAAAAAATAAAAAAGAAAATAATCTAAAAGATAGCAAAACACTTGGCAAAGGACTATTTGCCAAGTTTTTTGCATTTGAGAATAATATCGATATAACATGCGATGAACAAGTTCTAAAAAGAAAAAATGAGGTAATTAAAAATATTATATTTGTCATAAATATTTTAATATTTTTGATGATGAGCTTATATTCAGCCTCGACTAATCAATTCCAGACAAAAGCACTTAAAATAGTTAACTGGGTTATAACAGGCGCAAGTTTTCCGCTTAGCTTTGTTATTAACTTTTTTTTAAAAAGGTTAATTGGTAAAAGTAAAGAAAGTGATACTAAATATAATCTTGCAAAACAACATATTGCAATGTATTTTGCAATTGGATATTTGCTACTTCTTGTAATTTTATTTTATATAAAAATAAATCTTCCGATAAAATACATAACTCTTCCTGAAAAATATAAAAGATTTGCTGAGTTATTTTCTTATTTAATGTTTTATGTTGTTGTTTTAATATGTGCTTTATACCAAGATAAAAGATTTCTTTTTAATATGCTACTTGTTATATTTTCGGCAATAACAATTATGCATTTTTTTATAACTTATAATAGTATTAATATCTTTCAAAACGAGAAAATAGAAATAAAAAAAATAGTTATAACTGATATATTTTTAAGAACATTTATTTATATTATTTTTTCAATTATTATATATGCGACAACTTCAATATCTAATTATATGCAACTTGAAAGAAAAAAAGAAACTATTAAAAGAATTGAAAAAGAAGAAGATTATAAAGTAGTATCTGAAATAATTATAGATTTAATTAAAACCTCTCCTAAACATTTTTTTATAAAAGAAGATAGTGAAAATATTTTAAAAATTTCAAGTTATCTAGCATCACTTGTAGGCTTTGATAAAAGTGATCATAAAAATTTAGAAAGATATTCTACTATTCATTTTGAGATAAATAACTTATCAAATTCTGATTTTGAATATAACAGCATAAAAGATAAAATGACTATCTTTTTACAAGTTATAAAAAGAATTCAATTGTTTAATAAATCAGAAACAATTATAAGATCGTACAATGAAAAAAGAATTACGAAAGATTTTATTATAAATCAAAACCAAATCCAAAGAAATTTAATCTCAGATTGTATTTTGCTTTCTGAAATATATTATAGACTTCGAAGTCCCCAAGAATATAAAGCTCCTCTAAGACATATAGATGCTATTAGTGTATTAAATAATGATTTAAAAATGTTTTTTAATTTAGATATGTTATCTAAATTTAATGAGTTTTCAAGTAATTTTGATAAGATTTATCAAAATTTAAAATAATAAGTTGCAATTTTTTAAAAATTGTGTTAATATTTATTTATCTGCCTCCCTAGCTCAGCTGGTTAGAGCATTCGACTCTTAATCGAAGGGTCCAGGGTTCGAATCCCTGGGGGGGTATTTTTTATTTTAAGGATTGATATTTTGTTTAAATTTGAAGTTGTTCATATATGTAAGCAAAGCGGAGCAAGGGTTTGTAGAATAACTACTAATACAAACTCTTTTTTAACACCCGTTTTTATGCCTGTTGGAACTAATGCAACAGTTAAAGGGTTATCTCCTGAGGAAGTTTATGATCTTTCAAGTGGGATAATTTTAGCAAATACATATCATTTAATGATTAGCCCAGGAGCTGATATAATTAGGCTTCACGGTGGATGTAAGAAAATGATGAGATGGGAAAACTCTCTTTTAACAGACAGTGGTGGTTTTCAGGTTTTCTCGCTTGCTAAAAAAAATGATATCACAGATGCTGGGGTTAAATTTACAAATTTTAAAAACGGCGATAAGTATTTTTTAACACCTGAAAAATCAATTAAAATTCAAAATGAAATAGGTGCCGATATTATTATGGCATTTGATGAGTGTGTAGAACTTCCAGCAGAAGATAAGTATTTAAAAAGTAGTATTAAAAGAACTAGTATTTGGGCTAAAAGATGCCTTGATGAGCATAAAAGACTTAATTCAAATCAGGCTATTTTTGGAATTTTTCAAGGTGGTTTAAATAAAGATCTAAGATTAGAAAGTCTTAAAGAAATTAGTTCTATGGAATTTGATGGGATTGCGATTGGGGGTCTTTCTGTTGGTGAGACAAGCCTTGAAATGCATAATATGCTAAAATTTTTAAAGTCTCACCTTCCAGAGGATAAACCACATTATCTTATGGGAGTTGGAACTCCATATGATTTTGTTATGTCTGTTTTAGAAGGCGTTGATATGATGGACTGTGTTTTGCCAACAAGAAACGCAAGACATGGACAAATCTTTACAATTGGTGGAAAAGTAAATATTAAAAATGAAAAATTTAAATCAGATATAACAAAAATAGATCCTAAACTTAATTCATATGCATCTAATTTTACATATTCATATCTAAGACACCTATTTAAATCTGATGAAGCCCTGGGACAAAGAATTGCGACAATTCAAAATCTTGCATATATGAAATGGCTTACAAGTGAGTGCCAAAAGGCAATAATGGAAGATAGGTATTTAGATTTTGTAAAAGAAATTACTAAAATATATAACAAATAAATAATTTAATAGTATAATAAATTTAATGGATGTGCGTAATGGGAATTTATAAAAATGGATTTAAAAAACAATTTAACTACTTGTTTTTTAAATCCATATTTTATTAATTTTTAATCATTTATTCTTCCTATTAAATGATATGGTATATAATTATAATTTTTATTTTCTTTTGCGATAATGCTATTTTTTAAAATTTTATAATTTCCAATATTATAATTATCAAATGATTTTAAAATTTTATCATCTAGTAAATTATAAACATTATTATTTTCTATCTTAGCATATTTTTTTACAACATCTGAGATCTTTCCAATAAATTTATCTTTTGATACTACAATGTTATTAAAAACATGTCCATTAGGAGTTGCGGCACTTTCTGGTTTATCTTTTTTATCATAGCCAGCCATATCTAGTATTTTACTATAATTAGGTTGGCTTTCTTTTAATTGGCTTTCTTTTATAATTTTAGCGCTTTTTGGATCATTTATCCAAATATTGTATAGTTTTTTAGCATCTTCTAAAAGCATCCAGTGTGGTGAAGTAGGGCTATTAACATTTTTTTTATACCAGCCATTAGTTAGCCCATCATATGCTCTGGCATCATAGGTAATTGGGATATTAGCATTAATTATAGTATTGTTATATATTTTATGCTCTCTTCCACCACCAATTAAAAAGGCACTTCCTTTAATGTTTGCAAGTAAATTACCATATGCAACCTGTCCAGCAAGGCAATCATCAAAATAAATTCCATTCGGAGTAAAATTTTTGCCTCCAATATCAGTAATAGCATTATATCTTATAACATTTCCAAAATAGCTTAAATTCCTACCAGAATAAATGGCTCCAGCATCAGATGACATTTTTACAACATGATGAATATAGTTATATTCTATTATATGTTCATTTCCTTCATATAAAATTCCTGTAAAAGGAGAGTCAAATATTTCATTATGGCTTATTTTATTTCCAACTCCAAGTATACTTATTCCGGCAATACCACTTCTTGATATCTCTCCGTAATTGTGAATGTAGTTATTTTTTACTATGTTATTTTCTATTATTAAGCCATTTTTTCTTATATCATTTTCTATGTTTCCTACTTTATAATTTATTTTATTTCCAACAACAACTGCGCTTTTTCCAATATTTTTTACCTCGTTATTTATTATTCTATTATTATATCCTTCAACCATTATTCCAATATTTCCGATATTTTTAACAGTAATATTTTCTAGTGTTATATTATTTCCTTTCATAGTTATTCCATTTTCTTTACCTAGCTCTATTGTTATACCGTCTATTGTTATATTATTTGCTTTATCTGATTTAATTATGCTTTTATTAAGTAATGAAAGCGATATATTACTATTTTTATTATAGTTATTAGGAAAATATACATATAAATTTCCACTTTCTCTATCAAGATAATATTCTCCAACACAATCAAGTTCTTCAAAAACATTATATACAAAATATTTTCCATCTTTTTTAATTCCGTAGCGTGAACTATATTTTAAATCAAGTTCGCCCAAGTTTTTATTAAAATCTTTTACAGGGCTTGATACATCAGCCCAGTTCCAGTAAAAATATCCATATGTCCAAATACTATTAAGGCTACTTGTTGGCTTTTTCCATTTTGCCATATGAGATTTCATATCATCATCAACTAAAAATTTTGGTGGTCTTGGATTTATAGCAGTATCCCAGTTTATAATATCAGGGACATGCTCACCAGCCTCACCATAGTCAATAATATCACCAATTTTTGCAAAATCATCATTTGGATATTTTGCAAGTTGCATTCTTTTATCATTATAAAAAAGCTCGGCTGCATATCCTGCTTTTTCACCATACATTCTTCCGCTTGGATATCCGCCAATTGAGTAAAGCTTGCCTATTTCATCTAATGTTATTCCTTTTTCTAATAAATTAACAACTTTTACATTTTTTCTGGCATTTTCATTAAGTCTTTCTAAATCATTTTTAGATAATTCTTTAAAATCAGATGCTTTAAGATTAACTCCACCGCTAAATGATACTTCTTCATTATTATATGAGGCGTAGATTATTTTATGGTTATTTTTTAAATTATCTAAATTATTAAAAGTTAATTCTTCTTTAAAGTTATATCTTCCACCTTTTATTGCTACTTTGATATCTTTTTTTATATCATTTGCTTTATTCTTAATTAAATCTCTTATAACATCTCTTGCTTTTGTGATTGTCTTAAATGGTCTTTCTTTGGTGCCATCATTATTATCATTTCCATCTTTTATAGATACGTAGTAGTTGGCATCATCAACTGGATTTTTCCTCTTTTTTTCATATATTGGAAATCCTCTTTCATCAAGTTTTGGTTTGGGATTTTTAGACATAGCATTAAATATTATAAGAAATATTATAATAAGTAAAAACAATACTATAAAAAGAGTTATAAAAGCAATTAAAGCTTTTTTCCTTTTATTTTTTTTCATTTTTCCTCCTATTGGCAATTCATAACTAGATTTAGTTATATTATTAGTAATAAAATATCACTGATATTTCATATTTTTATATTAAAAAATAAAATCTTTTTATGTCATATAATTTAGTATTTTTACCTTGTAAATTATAGCAAGAAAATTTTGTTTTACCAAATTTTATCATTTATCAAAACAAGACGATAATTTAAGTCTTTTATAAAAATAAAAGCTTATCTTTTAGTTTATATCCAAGAAATTTTAATATCTAATCATATATCCATTTATTTGTTATATTTTTATCGTACGAGAGCTAATTAGTCTTTAGTGATAATTTAAAGAAACAAAGAATTTATAAAATATATTTTTTAAAATGGTATAATTAGGAATAATAATAGCATTAAGATGAGAAAAAATAACAATTTTCAAAATTTAGTGGCATACAAATTATTTATATTTCAAATAAAGACTGGAAAATATGAAGATTATATTTTAGATTAGTATTTTATAAATTTATATAGGGTATATAGGGAGTATTAATGTTTTTATATCACATAAGCAATACAAAAGTTAATAGCCCTAAAATATTACCAAATTTACGTGCTCTAGATTTTGGCGCTGGTTTTTATCTAACTTCATCAAAAAAGCAAGTCAAAAATGGGCAATAACAGTATCTAAGAGAAGAAATCAAGGCACACCGATAATAAATATTTATGAATTTAATGAAAATTCTTTTAAGACTTTAAAAGTTTTGAAGTTTGAAAGCGCTGATTGGGATTGGTTTGAGTTTATTGTTAGCAATCGCAAAAATATGGAGACCAATTCCTTTGATCTTGTTATTGGTCTGGTTGCTAACGATTCTACTCTACTGGTAATTGATAATTATATTAGTAATATTTATACAAAAGAAGAAGAAGTTAAAATACTACTTCCTCAAAACTTAACAGATCAATTTGCATTCTTAACACCTAAATCACTTACATATTACATATTTAAAAATTTTAGAGGAAGAACTACTATGAAAAAAATTCCTTTAGAGATTAATCGTTATTTTTCAAATTTCGTTATAAATCTTATTATGGAAAAGTATGGTTTTGATGAATTAGATGCTATTAAAGAATACTATTTTTCTGAAACATATAAAATGCTAAATGATGTATCATTAGAGATATATAAAATGAGTCATTTAGTTGTTTTTGATATGTGGGAAAATGAAAAAAATACAGGTAATCCTAGAAATTCAGAATATATAAGAAGTTTTTAATATGAGCAAAGAAAGTATTTTTTTTATTTATTTGTTGGAAGGCTATGCTGACTATAAAAATACATCTGTAGATGAAGTTTTAAAAATATTAGAAGAATTAGATATAATAAACTTCATATATGGATTATATGAAATTTATCACACCGAAAAAATAGAAAATGCATATGATGATATTGATAAAATTATTAAGGAAAAGAGTAAAAAATAGAAAAAAAATGGTTAATAAAAATTTTAAATAGTCAAGTACGATATTAAATGTACTAGACTTATTTTTATTTAAATTTGTTTGTTTTGGTATAATAATTATATATTATTATTCTAAAAAGAAGGTGAGTAAATGGCTAAAATTAAAATTTTTGGGCTTGGTGGATTTGGCGAGTATGGAAAAAATATGTATGTTATTACATGTGATGGAAAATATTTTATCTTAGATTCTGGTATAAAATATCCAAGTAATGAGTTATATGGAATTGATGAAATAATCCCAGATTTTACAGTTTTAAAGAGAGTAAAAAACGATATTTGTGGAGTTTTTTTATCTAATGCACATGAAGCAAATATAGGTGCTTTGGTTCATATTCTAAAAGAGGTAAAACTTAATATTTATGCGACAAAACTTACAATGGAGGTTATAAAGGATGAGTTTTTGGATAATAATTTAAATTATCCCAATGATTTAATGCATACTATAACAGAAGATAGTATTATTGATTTTGGAGTATGCAATGTTTCTTTTTTAAAGACAACTAACTCTATTCCTGAATCTCTTGCAATTTCAATTAACACAAAGGATGGTTCTATTTTTTATACATCTGAATTTTCATTTGATGAGGGTGCAAATCCTTTATATAAAACAAATTATAAAAAATTAGCAGAGCTTGCAAACAAAGGTATACTTGCTTTACTTGTTGAATCATATGGTTCTAAAAGACTTGTTCAAAGTGGCTCAAATATTATGTTTTCATATGAAATAGATAATATTTTTAAAGATAGTAAATCTAGAATTATTTTTTCACTTTATTCAGATGATTTATTAAAAATTCAAAATATAATTGATAAAGCAATAAAATATGATAAAAAAATTGCAATTTTAGGAAGAAAGGCACAAAGGCTTGTTGATCTTGCTATATCAAATAAATACTTAGAAATACCTGAGAAAAATTTTAAAAAGCTTTTATTTATTGATGAGAAAAATAAAAATATGGACAAAGATTTAGTAGTTCTTGTAACAGGTCAAAGACATGAACCATTTCATATGCTTCAAAGAATGATTAAAAAACAAGATAAGCTAATTCATATTGAAGAAAGTGATACAGTTGTAATACTTACTCCGATTTTATCTGGTATTGAAGGAATATCTAATAAAACATTCGATTATCTTTCAAGAGCTAATGTTAATATTATAGAAATAAAAAAGGAACTTCTTGAAACATCTAATGCAACTGCTAATGAGATTAAAATGATGATAAATCTTACAAGACCAAAATATATAATCCCACTTATAGGAGAGTTCCAACACCAGGCAATGGCAATTAAAATTGCCAAAGAACTTGGGTATTGTGATGATAATTGTTTTCTTTTTGAAAATGGTGATTTACTAGATCTTACAGATGGTGTATCTAAGGTTTTTAAAGGGGAGGTTCCAGTAGGTGAGATACTAATTGATGGAACTCCTATTTATGATAAAAATGATGTTGTAATGAAAGATAGAGAACTTTTAGCACAAGATGGAATAATAATAATTTCTGCTAATATTTCAAAAGATAACAAACCTTATGGAGATATTATTTTAAAAACTCAAGGCTTTTATAATCCACCAAATCATGATGAATTTATGAAAGATTTAAAACAGTATTTTAAAGATTTATTTTTAGATATGCTAAAAAAACCAAGAAGAATGTGGAATGATTTAAAAAGACAAATAAGATCAAAAATGATTATGTTTATTGATGGAAAAACTCATAGAAACCCAGTATTTATTATTTCAATAAACGAGATATAGGAGATATTATGAAAAAAATAAATTATAAAGATTATATTGCAAGTGTTAACGATTTCCCAAAAGAAGGAATTTTATTTAGAGATATAACTCCACTTATGCTTAGTGGAGATGCTTTTTCAAGCGCAGTAGATGAGATTGTAAAATTTGCTAAAAAGCAAAAAGCAGATCTTGTTGTAGGTCCTGAGGCTAGGGGTTTTATTTTTGGTTGCCCTGTTGCAAACATATTAAAAGTAGGTTTTGCACCTATAAGAAAGCCTAACAAGCTTCCAAGAAAAACTATTTCATTTGACTATGAACTAGAATATGGCAAAAATACTCTTGCAATTCATTATGATGCTGTAAAACCAGGGCAGAGAGTTTTAGTTGTAGATGATTTACTTGCAACAGGTGGAACCGCTTTTGCAGCGTGCAATTTAGTTGAAAAACTAGGTGGTATTGTATGTGGTTGTGCATTTTTAATTGAACTTGAAAATTTAAATGGTAGAAAACAAATCGAAAAATATCCGCTATTAGTCATAGAAAAATATTAAAATGGACGAACTTTTAGAAGAACTACTTTCTAAAATTAAAGATTATATGAAAAATGAGGATAATATTGCCTTAATAAAAAAAGCCTATTATAAAGCCTATGAGCTTCATAAAGGACAATATAGAAAAGGTGGTAATATGGTTCCTTATATAATTCATCCTGTCGGAGTTGCAATTATTTTAGCAAGCCTAAATGCCGGACCGCAAACACTTGCGGCAGCACTACTTCATGACACGATAGAAGATACTAACTATACAAAAGAAGAAATGGAAAAAGAATTTGGAAGCGATATCGCAAATCTTGTTGATGGTGTTACTAAAATTGGAAGATTAAAATTTAAAACAGATCTTTCACAGGCTGAATATCATAGAAAAATGCTTCTTGCAACAGCAACTGATATAAGAGTTGTTCTAATTAAAATTGCTGATAGACTTCACAATATTAGAACTCTTTCAGAACTTCCCAAAGAAAGACAAAAGGCAATTGCTAATGAAACATTAGAAATATATGCTCCTCTTGCTCACAGACTTGGACTTTTCCAAATTAAGGCTGAGCTTGAAGATACATCTTTAAAGTATAATGATCCTGAAATGTATTATCGTGTATCAGGGCTTATACAAATGCAAAAATCTGAAAGAGAAAAAGGAATTATTAAAATTATCGATGAGATAAAGGAACTTCTTAAAAAATATAATGTTATAGCATATAGCATAAAAGGAAGAATTAAAAATATTAACTCGATATATAAGAAAATGGTATTTAAAAAGCAAGATTTTGAAGATATTTATGACCTTTTAGCAATAAGAGTAATTGTTAAAGATATTGAGACATGTTATAAAGTATTAGGAATTATTCATGCAAATTATACACCAATACCAAAGCGTTTTAAAGACTATATAGCAATGCCAAAACCTAATTTATATCAATCTCTTCATACAACTGTAATATCAAAAGATTCTCAACTTTTTGAAGTTCAAATAAGAACTGAGGAAATGGATCAGGTTGCAGAACTGGGTATTGCTGCTCACTGGGCTTATAAAGAATCTAAAACATATTCAAAAGATAAAGAACAATTTGAGATGGCACAAAAAATGAAATGGTATTCAGATTTATTAAAAATGTCAACTGATGAAAATGAGGCTAAAAAAGATCCTATAAGCTTTGTTGAAGATATTAAAAGTGATATTTTGCTTGCTAATGTTTATGTCTTTACACCAGATGGAAAAGTTATTGAACTTCCACAAGGTTCAACCCCGATTGATTTTGCTTATAAAATTCATACAGATGTAGGAAATAAGATGATCGGTTGCAATATAAATAATAAAATTGCAACAATTGATACAATTTTAAAAACCGGTGATATTGTCTCAATTAAAACAGGTAATAAATCAGGTCCATCAGCCGATTGGCTTAAAATATGTAAGTCAAGTTATTCTAAAAATAAAATAAAGAACTTTTTAAATAAGCAAAATCATGATATTTTGCTAGAAGATGGTAAAAATACCTTAGAAAAAGAACTTTTGAAAAATCAAATTACTCAAACACTAGATGATAAATTTGCACTTGATAATTTTTCAAAGCAGGGAGTATCTAGCTTAGAGGGGTTATATCTTGAAATTGGAAAAGGCAATATTTCAGAAAAAACAGTAGTTTCAAAAATTATTCAAAACAAACCTCTAGGTAAAGATGAATGGCTTGAAAAGCAAATTGAAAAGGCTAAAAAAATTGATAATTTAAAGAAAACAACAGATTCTACTATAATTGTGCCAGGATTAAATAAACCAAAATTAAAGCTTGCAAACTGCTGTCTTCCAGTTTATGGCGATGTTATAAAAGGATATATTTCAAAAACTGGTGGAATTGTAGTTCATAGAGATGATTGTAATAATTATAAAGACTTAGAAAAAGAAAGAGTAGCAGAAGTATTTTGGAACGATTTTAAAAAAGAAGGAAAAAAATACCAAGCAAGATTATCGGTTAATGTTGAAAATTCTAGCAAAGCATTAACACTTATAATAAATTTACTTTCGATTTCTAAAATATCTCTTGCAGAAATTAAAGCAAGAAATACAAAATCACTTGGCGGAATTATAAACTTAAAACTACTTGTAAAAGATTTATCTGAGCTTAATCAAGTTATGGCAAATATTAAAAAAATATCAGGTATATATGATGTTAAAAGGGAAATAATTTAATGAGATTAGTTATTCAAAGAGTAGATAGCGCATCTGTTAAAATTAGTAATAAAATATATAATAAAATAGATAAAGGATACCTTATTTATGTATGCTTTGAAAAAGGCGATACAGGCAAAAATATTGATAAGGTAGTGTCTAAGATAATATCTTTAAGAATTTTTGAAGATAGTATGGGCAAAATGAATAAAAGTATACTAGAAGTTAGTAATACAAGTATTCTTTTAATATCTCAGTTTACTCTTGCAGGAGATATTAAAAAAACAAACAGACCTTCATTTACAAAATCTCTTGAAAAAGGTCTTGCTAATAATTTATATCTTTTATTTTTTGAAAAACTAAATAACTTTATTAAAACAAAACAAGGTATATTTGGGGCTGATATGATTGTTGAATCTATAAACAATGGTCCTGCGACAATTATTTATGATATGGAGAATGTATGATAATAAAACCAAAAGGAACAAATGATATTTTTAATCCTGAAAACAAAAAATGGCAATATCTTGATAATATAATTAAAGATGTTTTTAATGTATATAACTATGAATATATTAGAACACCTATTTTTGAAGACAGCGCTCTTTTTAAAAGAAAGAATGAATTTTCTGAGATGGTTAAAAAGCAAACCTATGATTTTTTAGATAAATCAGGAAGAAGTCTTACTTTAAGACCGGAAGGGACAGCAGGTGTAATTAGAGCTATTATTGAAAATAAGTTATATCTTAATAAAAATAATAAATTTTACTACTTTGGCCCTTTTTTTAGATATGAAAGACCTCAAAAAGGTGTATTTAGAGAATTTTATCAGTTCGGAGTTGAGGTTGTATCTGATAAAGATTATATCCTAGATAGTGAAGTTATCCTTCTTGCATGCGATATTATAAAAAGGCTTAATATTAAGTTTAGTCTTAATATAAATTATTTAGGGAATAACTTAATTAGAGAAAATTATGAAAAAAAATTAAAGGAGTTTGTCCAATCAAAAAATAATCTAATATGTAGTGATTGTAAGGATAGATTTAATAAAAATTTATTGCGTGTGCTTGATTGTAAAGTGTGCAATTTAAAAAATATATATAAAGATGCTCCTAAAATAATAGATTATTTAAACCTTGATGAGAAAAACTATTTTAATAGCATTTTAAATGTTTTAAAAGAAAATAACCAAGAATATATAATTGATCCTTTTCTTGTAAGAGGGCTTGATTATTATACAGGCGTTGTTTTTGAGTTAAAACTTGAAAGCGGTCAGTCTATTTTAGGTGGCGGAAGATATGACAATCTAATTAGTGAACTCGGTGGTCCAAGTGTTGGTGGAATTGGTTTTGGTGCAGGATGTGAGAGAATTATATCGGCTATGAATTATGATTTTTTAGATAATTTTAGTTTTTATATAATATCTGATTACGACACGAAAGATTATGCTTTTAGTATATACTCTTAGAAAAAATAATATTAAATGTTTTTATGATTTTAAAAATAGAAATTTTTCAAAGAAGTTAAAAGATGCACTTAATACTAATTCAAAATATATTATTTTTATAAAAGATAATGAGGTAAAAAATAAAACCTTAATCATAAAGGATAGTTTAAAAAAAGAACAAATAACTATAAAAAAAGATAATCTTTTAGATTTTTTAAAGGAGAAAAAGTATGTTTAAAACAAATGGTGAATTAAGAAAAGAAAATGTTGGTGAAAATGTAGTTCTTCATGGCTTTGTTTCAAAGGTTAGAAAACTTGGAGGGCTTGTTTTTGTTGATTTAAGAGATATGCACGGAATTACTCAGGTTGTGTTTAAACCAAGTTTTAAAAATTTTGAAACTGCCGAAAAGCTTTCAAGTGAGGATACAATTGAAGTTAGTGGAAAGGTAGTTAATCGTGAAAGCATAAACAAAGACCTTCCAACAGGTGATATAGAAGTTATTGCAAAAGATTTAAAAATTTTTTCAAAGGCAATGACACCACCAATTATAATTAAAGATGATGACACATCCCAAGAAGAGACAAGATTAAAATATCGTTATCTTGATTTAAGAAAGCCAAAAATGAAAAATTATATAATAATGCGTTCAAAAATTGTCCAAGCATTTCGTGAGGCTTTGCTTTTGGAAAATTTTTTAGAGCTTGATACTCCAATACTTTCAAAATCAACTCCTGAGGGAGCAAGAGATTATCTTGTTCCATCAAGACTTTATAAGGGATCTTTTTATGCTCTTCCACAATCTCCACAAATATATAAGCAACTTTATATGATTGCAGGTTTTGATAACTATTTTCAAATTGCGAAATGCTTAAGAGATGAGGATTTAAGAGCGGATAGACAGCCTGAGTTTAGTCAGATTGATCTTGAAAAATCATACACATCTGAAAAAGATATCTTTTCTCTTTCTGAAAGAATTTTTAAATATGTTTTTAAAAAGATATTAAATATAGATTTAAAAACCCCATTTAAAATAATGGATTATAAAGATGCAATAAATAACTACGGAATTGATAGACCAGATTTAAGATTTGATTTAAAAATTAAAGACTATACTAAGATTTTTAAAGAAAGCAATATAGAATTTTTGAAAAAAGAAGAAGTTATAAACGGACTTGTTATAAAAGATAAAGAAGGAATTATTACAAGAAAAAAAATAGATGAGTATATAAACATTGTAAAAAAATATAAAGCCCAATCAATTGCCTGGGTTAAAAAAACTAAAGAAGGACTTACGGGCTCTATTTCAAAACTTGTTGATGAAAAAATACTTAATGAGATATCTTTAAAAAATGATGAATGCCTTTTAATTGTTGCTGATAATTATAAAGTTGTTAAATCATCACTAGGTGCTTTAAGAAATAAACTTGCAAAAGATTTTAATTTAGTTAAAAATGATGAGTACTCATTTTTATGGATAAACAACTTCCCATTATTTGAAAAAGCAGACGATGGCTCTATTACATCCACTCATCATCCTTTTACTCTTCCAAAAGGCAATTTATATACTGAAGACCCACTAAAACTATCATCTTATGCTTATGATCTTGTGTTAA